>JANNCX010000208.1:0-1733 GCA_031387145.1 Salinibacterium sp. | reverse complement strand
GCGCGTCGGCGCCCGTTGCGGCCGCCGAGCATCCGCACACTTTCACGGATCGCAAGAAACACGACCGCGGCAACTCCGACCCACAACCAGTCGGACGCCGTGAGCGGCGCCGTGCGAAAGAACCCGGAGACGAATGGCACGTAGACGATCACGAGCATGATGAGAACGGCACCCAGGATTGCGAACCAAAATGTGCGGTTCGTGAATTGGTAGCGGGTGAAGAAACCGTGAACACTTCGGCGTTGCACGATACTCACGAGTTGACACGCCATGATCGTGATGTAGGTCATCGTCATGCCGTGAGTTACCAACTCGGCCGGCACATCGACCACGAATGGGTCGATGCCGCTTCGTGTGTAGAAGTAGAGGTAGTTAGCGATCGCGAGCAACCCGATGAGCCCGCCGCACCAAAAGATGTCGCCTAGAGTGCGGCCGTTCAGGATCCGTTCGCGCGATCTGCGAGGGGGCTCCTTCATGGTCTGGCCCTCTTCTGGATCGCGCCCGAGGGCGGCGATCGGAAAGATTTCTCCGAGCAAGTCGATCGCCAGAATTTGGAGCACGTTGAGCGCAAGCGGTACCCCAAAGAGCGACGCAAGCGCGAGGCTCACGGAGTTGACCACGAATTCAGCGACGTTTGACGTCAGGCAACTAAGCACACCCTTGCGAATGTTCTGGTAGATCGTGCGCCCTTGACGGATCGCGCCGACGAGGGTCGCGAAACTGTCATCCAGAAGCACAACCTCAGACGCTTGCTTCGCGACATCGGTGCCAGAGGCCCCCATCGCGACGCCGATATTGGCATGGCGCAAAGCGGGAGCGTCGTTGATTCCGTCTCCTGTGACGGCAACGACATGGTCAGACTCCATCACGAGATCGACGATGCGCACCTTGTCTTCGGGCGCGACACGGCTGAACACGGTTCCGCCCCGCATCGCGTGTTCAAGTACGACCTCATCGGGCATCGTGGCGAGTTCGGTGCCTGTGACAATCGTGATCCCGTCGCCCGCAGCGTCGAGTCCCGCTTGCTTCGCGATGGCTCCCGCGGTGAGCGAGAAATCACCAGTAACAATGTTGACCTTGACCCCCGCCGCGAGCACGGCCGCCATCGCGTCGGGAACCGTTTCGCGAAGCGGGTCGATCATCGACACCATACCGAGCAAGATCAAGTCAGTTTCGATCACGTCGATGCTGTCGCTCTGTGCCTCGGTTGCTGTCAGCGTGCGCGTTGCAAACGCGAGATTGCGCAGCGCTCGACTCGCCTTTTCTGTGCGCTGAGCGAGCAGTTGTTCGCGGTCCGCTGGTGTGATCGGTCGAATTTTCTGACCATCGAGAATTCGGGATGCCCGGCTCACGATGCTCTCGGGTGCACCTTTCACGTAAGCGGTGAACGCGCCCGAGTCATCGCGGCGAATCGTCGTCATCAACTTGCGCGTAGCGTCGAATGGCAATTCGCCTACCTCAGTGGATGACTCGATCATCTCTTCAAGGTCGATGCCCGCTTTGCGCGCGAGCACGAGCAACGCGCCCTCCGTTGGGTCGCCCAGAATGTGCCATGCCGGGCGGTCATCATTCGGCGGAACGAGTCGGGCATTGCTCGCGAGCACCCCGACACTCAAGAACTCGGCGAGTGAGTCGGCCGCAGCGGCGGAACCGGCGGGCGGCTCGATCTGCCCGCCCGGACCATAACCGATGCCGCTCGCCGAATAGTTCTGACCGCCGACGATGAGTTCCGC
>JANNCX010000179.1:0-2346 GCA_031387145.1 Salinibacterium sp. | reverse complement strand
CCGATCCTCGGGTGGAGCACAGTTGCGGGTGACTTGCGCATCCCACACTTCGTCGGCATGCACGCTCTGCAGCTCATCCCCCTCGCACTCATCGTGATGGAGTTACTGTCGCGCCGCGTGGTTCGGTTGAGCGACGTTCGTGTGCGCTACCGGCTCGTAGTGATTGTCACCGTGACCTATATCGCGGTGCTCGCTCTACTCACGTGGCAGGCCCTACGCGGCCAGTCGATTGTCATGCCCGATGCCACGACTCTCGCGATCGCGGCCATGATCGCGATACTCGCCGCGGGTGCGGCAGGGGTGGTGCTGCTGGTTCCGCGGCCAAGGCCCGCGCTCAGCCCCGTCGTGTGACGGTTCCGCCGAGGCCCGCGATCCACTCGAGCACCTTCGGTCGAGCCGCGACCCAAGCAACGATCATGACGATGATGGATGCGGCGAAGATGCCCGCGCCCACCCAGTTCGTCTCGTCGCTGCCGCCGTACATGTGGTTGAGGTTGCGCAGCGCGCCCGTCGTGAGCACGAGCGTCACATGCACGACGACGAACGCGACGAAGTAGACCATCGTCGCGACGTGGAGGTTTTTCGCGAGCGCGATGGGAAAGAGCGGGGTGACTTGACGCATTCGAATTGACCACGCGGGGGACATCCGGACTCCCGTGACAATCGCGAGCGGGGCGGCAACGAACACCGTGACGAAGTACGCGAGCAACTGGAGCGCGTTGTAGTTGACCCACCCGTTCGCGAGCGGCCAATCGAGTGATGCGTACTGGAGGCCGGCCGAGAGGGCGTGCGGAAAGACGTCCCAACTCACCGGGACGATTCGCACCCACTGACCCGTGACGAAGATCAGCACGTAGAAGACGATGCCGTTGAGCACCCACAGGGCGTCGAGGCTCAAGTGGAACCACGACGTCAGGCTGATGCGCGTCGGGTGGTTCTTCGTGCGGATGAGTCCATCGTTGTTGCGCTTCCAGAACACGGTGGCGGGACCGTTCGTGCGTAACTGCCAACCCGTGCGCACGATGAGAAGGAGGAAGAACCCGTTGAGAAAGTGCTGCCACCCGAGCCACGCGGGAAATCCAACGGGTGCGCCATCGGGAAGCGCGGTTTCGCCGGGAAACTGCTCGATGAATGCTTCGACCGCCGGGAGTAGACGGATGCCGTGAGCCACGAGCACGACGATCGTCGCAAGGATGAGGGCGGAGGGGATGAGCCAGAGGAGCGATCTGGCACCGCGGGGGATCCTGCCCACTACAGTTCGAGCGTTTCGCCGGGCTCGAGCGCGAAGAACTCTCCGCCGCCCTGCTTTGTCATCGCCTCGATACGGGGGTGGGTCATCCCGCGACCGACTTGAGACAGAACAATGTCGTGCACGGGAATCGTGCGGCGGGGGCTCACGGCGAGCACGTATTCCATGACGTCGCCGATCTTGAGCCACGGGGCGCCGATCGGCACAGCGAGAGTTTCGACGGGCACGCCCGGGAGGGTGTACGAGTCTCCGCCGTAGTAGAACGAGTGATCGACGAGAACTCCGACGTTGTCGATGACCGGGATCGATTCGTGAATGATGGCGTGCTTCTCGCCGAAAAACTCGAGATCAAACGGTCCTACGCCTGCAGTGTCGCCCGCTGCCACTACCTCTACCTTGAACCCTTGCGCAGCTAACTCGACTCCAGCGGGGCCGAGGATGCGGGCATCCGGATTGCGATCGAGAATGCGCGTCAGATGGTCGACCGTCCAGTGATCGGCGTGCTCGTGGGTGATCACGACACCGACGACACCGAGAACGTCGGTGAGGGGGAGCGTGAACGACCCGGGGTCGATGATGAGAGTTGCGTCGGCTTTGTCGAGCACAACGCACGCGTGCTCGAACTTTGTCAATCTCATGCGTCCAGCGTATTCCCGTGAATACCCCTGGGGGGTACCATCGCACCATGATTACCGACATCAAGAAGCGCGCGTTGCACCGCAGTCGCATTCTCGAGGGACAAATGCGCGGCCTCGAGAAAATGATTGAGAACGAGGAGTACTGCATGGACATCATCACGCAGTCGCTCGCGATCCAGAAGTCGCTGCGCAGCCTCAACAAGCTGCTCGTTGAAAATCACCTACGCACGCACGTGAGCGCGATGTTCGAGGCGGGTGGGAACGACAAGACGATGGCAGTGGATGAACTGCTCAAGGTCTACGAACTCAACAACAATCGCGGCGAATAGCGAGATACTGAAGCCGTGAAGACCACGAAACCACTCCGCCTCGTCGTAGCCATCAACCCGACCGCATCGTTCGGCAAGGGCCGCACGGTGGGCCCCGCGGTAGTGCAGACGCTCCGCGCGCTCGGTCACG
>JANNCX010000177.1:0-7618 GCA_031387145.1 Salinibacterium sp. | reverse complement strand
GCTCGGCGACGGCCTCGGCAGCCACCGTCAATTGCACGACGTGGAGCCCCGCGAGATCGGCTTGCGTCTCGGCGTCGAGCACTGCTCCGCCCCCGAGCGTGACGACAGCGCGCTCGGTTAGTGCGCGAGCTACTTCGGCTCGCTCGAGCGCGCGAAAGTGCGGCTCGCCGTGCGAATCGAAAATGTCTGCGATAGCGCCGTTTGTGGCCACGATGCGCGTATCCGTGTCGACGAGCGGAACCTCGAGGAGCTTGGCTAGACGCTTGCCCGTTCGAGTCTTGCCCGCACCTGGCGCGCCGATGAGTACGACGACCGCGCGATCGTCATTCACTGCGCGAAGCCTGTGCCGTCTGAGGATGGTGCAGTCACGAGCCCCTCGGGAATCGCGGAAAGGTAGCCGTCGAGATTGCGGCGGGTCTCGCCGAGCGAGTCCCCACCGAACTTCTCGAGCATCGAGTTCGCGAGCACGAGCGCGACCATGGCTTCAGCCACGACACCTGCGGCAGGTACGGCGCATACGTCGGAACGCTGGTGGTGCGCTTCGGCCGCGGCGCCGGTTGCGACATCCACTGTGCGCAAGGCGTGTGGAACCGTCGAGATTGGCTTCATCGCGGCTCGAACACGAAGGAGTGTTCCCGTGCTCATTCCGCCCTCGATGCCACCAGCGCGATCGGAGAGTCGGGTGATTCCATCCGGCCCGATCACGAGTTCGTCATGTGCTTTCGATCCGCGACGCGCGGCAGTTACAAAGCCGTCACCGACCTCGACTCCCTTGATCGCTTGAATGCCCATGAGTGCCGCGGCGAGTTGCGAATCGAGGCGTCGATCCCAGTGCGTATATGACCCGAGGCCCGGCGGGAGCCCATACGCGAGCACTTCGACGACGCCACCAAGGGTGTCACCGTCTTCGTGTGCGGCGTCTACTTCGGCGACCATTGCAGCGGATGTCGCGGGGTCCAAGCACCGCAAAAGATCGGCGTCGAGCGTTGCGACGTCGTCGGGCCCGGGTAGTGGCGCACCCGCGGGCACGGCTACCGAGCCGATCGAGAGCGTGTGGCTCACGAGTCGCACTCCGAGGCCAGCCAGGAACGCGCGCGCGATCGCGCCGAGGGCGACGCGAGCCGCAGTTTCGCGCGCACTCGCACGCTCGAGCACGTTGCGGGCTTCGGCAAAGTCGTACTTTTGCATTCCCACAAGATCCGCGTGACCCGGTCGAGGGCGCGTCAAGGCAGCGCCGCGCCCCTTCGGCAGCGACTCGGTGTCGACGGGGGTCGCGCTCATAACGTCGACCCAGCGAGGCCACTCGGTGTTTCCGATCCGAAGGGCGATAGGGCTTCCCATCGTGAGTCCGAAACGTACTCCCCCACTAATCGAGAGCTCGTCTTGTTCAAACTTCATGCGCGCACCGCGGCCGTACCCGAGAGAGCGGCGGTGCATATCCGTCTGAATCTCGTTGGGCGAGATGGGTACGCCCGCCGGCATCCCCTCAAGAATCGCGATCAATTCTGGACCGTGCGACTCACCAGCGGTCAACCATCGAAGCATGTGCCAATCTTCCCATAGCCCGACACCGGTACCCCACACGCGCGCTGTGGGCTAAGCGAGCCCCGACCGCATCGCCGCGACCACATCCGCCTCGTTCTCAAGCGGTAGTTCGGGGTCGCCTCCCACGAAAACGCGCACTTGCCCGACGGCTTGATTGATGAGCAGATCGAGCCCCGAAATCACGGTGCCTCCGACGTCACTCCACGAGCGTGCGAGGTCGCTGGGCCATGGGTCGTACGCGACGTCGAACAGCACGGATCCCGTGCGGATTGGTTCGGCAAACAGCACGTCGTGCGAGCCGCCGGGCACTGTACTCACGATCGCATCTGGCACGATCATCGAGCGATCCAGGACGCCCCACGCTCGCACCATGACCTCGACTCCGAGTCGTTTCCCCAACTCGACGAGCGCAAGAGCGTTCGCTGGAGTGCGCGCGGAGACGAGAATCCGCCGGGCGCCGAGTTGCGCGACGGCGACGAGAACGGACGCTGCGGTTGCACCGGCACCGAGCACGTGCACAAACCCGAGGCTCGAGACGCCGACATCCGCAAAAGATTGAATGACGCCTCGCACATCGGTATTGAACCCTCGCACGTCACCCTCCCCAAGAAGCACAGTGTTTGCCGCGCCCACGATGTCTACAAGCGGGTCGCGATGGGTGAGCACATCGAGGATGTCGCGCTTAAGCGGCATCGTGAGCGATAAGCCACGCCAACTCGAGTCGAGGCTTGCGATGAAATCCGGAAGCTGTGCGCCCGTGATGTCAACCGCCTCGTAGGTCCAATCGATCCCCAAGACCGCGTACGCGGCGCGGTGAATCACGGGTGATAAGGAGTGCGCAATGGGAGACCCCAACACTGCGAGGCGATGCTGCCCCACATCGCTACTCACAATACGAAGCGTTCTCTTCGCTCGCGTCGCACCAATCTCGAAGCACTTGTACCGCTGCCTCGTGCTCGTCGACGGTCTCGGAGAAGACCGTCTCGCCAGTCGCTAGGTTGATGGGTACGAAGAAGAGCCACGGGCCATCCGCTGGACTCATCGCGGCTTCGATCGCAAGGTCACCCGGTAGCCCGATAGGGCCGATCGGCAGGCCTGGATTCGCGTAAGTGTTGTATGGGTTGCTCGCATCGGCACGATCCTCGTCGGTCGTCCAGACGGTATCGAGGGTTCCCGCGCCATACGCAACTGTCGCGTCTGACTCGAGATTCATGCCTTGCTCGAGGCGGTTCGTGAATACGCGCGAGATCTTGAAGAAGTCGTCGGGGTTCGGCCCAGCCTCGCGCTGAATGAGCGCTGCCATTGTGAGAACAGTGTGACGCTGATCGACGGGGACCCCGGCATCGTCGAGACGTTCGAACATCTCGTCGACAAGCAGTTGGAGAACCTCCTGCGCCGTCTGGCCGCCGTCGAGCTGGTACGTCGCTGGGAACAAGTAGCCCTCGAGACTCGGCGCTTCAGCGGGAAGTCCGAAGGATGCGAGATCTAGCGACGCGGTTTGAAGTTCTTCGAGAGGGATTCCTGTCGTCTCAGCGATGATTTCGAGCGCATCGGGCAGAATCGTGCCCTCGGTAATGAGCAAGCGATCCGTGATCTTGTTGGCAGGGTCGAGCAAGGCATCGAGAGCGGATTGCGCGCTCATCTCCTCTTGCAACGCATAGTTGCCCGGCTGGAAGCCCGGGTCTTGCGGAAGCGAGAGCAATAGGTCGTAGAAGGCGTCGAACGTCATTGTGACGCCTGAATCGTGAAGTGATGTCGCGATGTCAGACCCGATATCGCCGGACTGAATCGTCACAACAGCTTCAACTCCGTTGCCGGAGCCCGCGTAGTCGATGGGCAATTGCCACCCGAGCAACTCACGCACTTGCTCTTCGTAGTTGAACCACGCATAGGCGGCCGCGCCACCCGCTGCACCCAGCACGAGAAGGATGGGCAGAGTGATCTTGAGCCACAGCAATCGTCGTTTCTTCGGCTTCGCACTGCCATAGCCACCCGCGTTGTAGCCGCCACCGTCGCCGCCACCGCGCCCCGACGATGCCTTCGAGGGTTTCGACGATCGCTTGCGACCTTCGCTCTCGCGGAGTTCGCGCCTCGACAGTGGAGCTCCGGATTGCACCGCAATTGATCCCGTGGGAGTCACCGAACCGCCCGCGTAGAGCGCGGCGAACGGGTCATTGGGGTCGAACGCCGCGACGGGTTGGGCGGGCTGCGGCTGCTGCACGGGTTGCGCCGACTGCCGTGCGTATTGGGCGGGTTGCGGCTGTGCAGGCTGTACGAGTGGTGGTGGCACGGCAGCCGCGGCTTGCATGGGCGCGGCAGGCTGCGCAGTCGCCGGCGGCGCAACGGCCTCGTCACCTCTCGGCTGGGGGTTGAAAAGGTCTTCCCAGCTCGGTTCGTCAGCCATCTACAGTCCTTCTTGCGAGTCAACAACAGCGCCGGGGGCCAAGGAGGCCGAGCGCTCGAAGTCTAGGGCGTGTTGCAAAATTATAACGGCGGCTACCTGATCAACGACCGAACGAGAATTCTTTGCGGTCCGGCCGGATGCCCGCAGCGCCGAATTGGCGGACACCGACGATAACCGCTCGTCGACGACCCGCACAGGCACGTCGATGCGGCTCGCTAACGCGCTAGCGAAGGAGCGGGCATCCGCTGTCGAAGCCGTCTCTCGCCCCGAGAGCGCGAGCGGCAGGCCAACGATGACCTCGATGGCCTCGATTTCGAGCGCGAGCGCGCGGATGCGATCGATGTCTCCCGCGCCGCGAGTCACGGTCTCCACGGGTGTCGCGAGCATGCCGTGGGGGTCAGAGCGCGCCACGCCAATGCGCACGGTGCCGACATCCACTCCGATACGCACTCCCGGTCGCACGACTAGCTCGCGATCGCTGCTGCAATTGCGTCGAGAGCCGCGGGGATTGCAGCAACGTCTGAACCGCCACCTTGAGCGATGTCGTCTTTGCCGCCCCCGCCGCCGCCGAGCACTCCTGCTGCAATCTTGGCGAGTGCTCCGGCCTTCACGCCTGCGGCTCGAGCCGCGTCGTTCGTCGCGACGATTACCGCGGGCTTGCCGTCAACATCCGCCGCGAGAGCCACGACGGCCGCGTCGCTGCCGAGGCGTTCCCGTACCGACGTAACGAGGCTGCGCAAGTCATCGCTCGTGCCAACCGAGCCGACGTGTTCCGTCACTGCCGTGACCGAGCCGATCGAGCGAGCGTTCGCAACAATCGCGGGAACGCGCTGCGCCAGTAGACCCGACTCGAACTGTGCGATCTTGCGCTCGGCTGCCTTGAGGCTCGCCATGACTTCGGCGATTCGATCCGGAAGCTGCTCGCGCGGCGTCTTGAGCGTCGATGTGAGGTGAGAGATGATCGCGCGCTCGGTCGCGAGGTCGCGGAACGCTTCGATTCCGACGAGGGATTCGATGCGTCGGTTAGTCGAACCAACCGACGATTCGCCGATGACATTGATGAGTCCGATTTCGGATGACCGGCCAACGTGAGTGCCTGCACACAGTTCGAGTGACCAGGGTCCGCCGATCTCGACCACGCGAACCGTGTCGCCGTACTTCTCACCGAAGAGGGCCATGGCGCCGAGCGACTTCGCTTCCGCGAGTGGAAGAACTCGAGTGGTTACCTCGAGATTGTCGCGCACGGCGTTGTTCGCGACTTCTTCGATTTCGCTCTTTGTTGCGTGCGAGAGCGCTTGATTCCACGAGAAGTCGAGTCGCATGTACCCGGCCTTGTTGTACGACCCGGACTGGTGCGCTTCGTGTCCAAGAATCTGACGCAAGGCGGCATGAATGAGGTGGGTTGCGGAGTGCGCTTGCGTTGCGCCGCGGCGCCACTCGGCGTCTACTACCGCGGTCGCGGCATCCCCCACTCCCACTTCGCCCGAGCTCACTTGTACTTTGTGGCTCACGAGTCCCTTGACGGGTCGCTGCACGTCGAGAACTTCGAGCTCGAAGCCCGCGCCGACGATCGAGCCTGCATCCGCCTCTTGACCGCCCGACTCGGGGTAGAGCGAGGTCTCGGCGAGAATCACTTCTGCGATGTCGCCCGCGACGGCTTTCGTGACGGATGCCCCACCGACGATGAGGCCAAGAATCGAGCTCTCGGTCGTCAAGAAGTCGTATCCGGTAAATACTGTTTCACCGAGCGCGCGGAACTCGCTGTACACCGAGAGGTCGGCGAGGTGCTGTTTCTTGGACTTCGCGTCGGCCTTAGCGATCGTGCGCTGGTGGTTCATGAGCGCGTCGAATGCATCACGGTCGACCGTGAGTCCCGCTTCTTCGGCCATTTCGAGAGTGAGGTCGATCGGGAACCCGAACGTGTCGTGCAGCAAGAATGCAGTGTCGCTCGGTAGTTCCTTTTCGCCCGCTTGCTGCGTGCCCGAAACCGCAACGTCGAGGATGCTCGTGCCGCTAGCAAGCGTGCGCAAGAAGGTTTCTTCTTCCGCGAGCGCGAGCCGAGAAATCCGCTCGAAGTCAGTCGACACCTCGGGATACTGGGCCTTCATGGCATCGCGCGATGCGGGGAATAGCTCGGCGAATGTCGCATCCTCGACACCGAGAAGGCGCATCGCTCGCACGCTCCGTCGCATGAGGCGACGCAGAATGTAGCCGCGGCCCTCGTTGCTCGGGCTCACGCCGTCAGACATGAGCATGAGACTCGACCGAATGTGATCGGCGATGACTCGCATGCGCACGTCGTCTTCGTGATTCGCACCGTACTTGCGGCCAGATAGCTCCGCGGCCTTGTCGAGCACGGGGCGAACCTGGTCGATTTCATACATGTTCTCGACGCCTTGCTTGATGAAGGCGACTCTCTCCATGCCCATGCCCGTGTCGATGTTCTTCTTGGGAAGTTCACCCAGAATTTCGAAGTTCTTTCCGCTGCCTTCGCCGCGCAAGTACTGCATGAAGACGAGGTTCCAGATTTCGACGTATCGGTCGTCGTCGGTCGCGGGTCCCCCGTCGATTCCGTAGGCGGGGCCGCGGTCGAAGAAGATCTCCGAACACGGACCAGCCGGCCCGGGTTGACCCGTTGACCAGTAATTCGTGTCCATGTCGAGGCGCTGAATTCGCTCGTCGGAAAGGCCCGCGGTCTTCTTCCAGAAGTTCACGGCGTCGTCGTCGTCTTTGTAGACCGTGACCCACAGATCCTTTTCGTCGAAGCCGAACCCGCCCGATGCCTCGGTCGACGTGAGAAGCTCCCACGCGTATTCGATCGCTTGTTCCTTGAAGTAGTCACCAAACGAGAAGTTGCCATTCATCTGGAAGAACGTGCCGTGACGAGGAGTCTTGCCGACCTCTTCAATATCAAGTGTGCGGATGCACTTCTGAACGCTCGTCGCGCGCGGGAACGGCGCAGGCACGAGTCCCGTGAGATACGGCACAAACGGCACCATGCCCGCGACCGTGAAGAGCAACGTAGGGTCGTCGCTCACGAGCGAAGCGGACGGCACGATCGTGTGGCCACGATCGCCGAAGTAGTTCAGCCAACGGCTCTGGATGTCAGCGGTATGCATTGGATTCCCGGGGTAGCTACGGTAAGGGCCCGAGGACCCAATCGGAGTTATTTGATGCGCTTGGACAAATCGGCGATAGCGTCTTCGGCCTCGGCGACGGCCGCGCGAAGTTCTGCCTCGCGAGCCTTGTAGCCATCAACGACGGCTCCACCGAATTCGCGCGCCTTGCTGTCGACGTCGTCAAAGAATTGCTTGCCCTCGGGAGTCTTGGCCACTTGGTGTGCCACGACGAATCCGATTGCAGCGCCGGCAATAAGCAGAAGTGCGCCCTTCATGTGTGCTCCTTAGAAGATCGAGGGGGAAAGCGGATGACTCGTCAAGCTTACTTCTTACGTTGCGAGCCCTTCTTGCCCGAACGAAGCCCACCGATCGCCGCGCGAACGCCCGCCGAGAATCCCGCAATCTTGATGAGCGGACCACCTACCGTCGCCGCAAAGAGCGCGACGAGAGCGGAAACGTTGCTCGTCGTCTCTTCGACGCTCGACGTAATCGAGTCGATGCGCGCGAGTTGCTTGTTCGATTCACTCAGCGTCGTCGTTGCTTCTTCGAG
>JANNCX010000163.1:0-3752 GCA_031387145.1 Salinibacterium sp. | reverse complement strand
GACCTTCTTGAGATCGGCCTCGGAGACGTCCTTTGAGACGCCGAGGACGGCGTAGAAGTCTTTATCAAACCAGTCTTGGCTCGCCACGTTGTGTTCGCCCTCCGACTACTCGGCAGGCACAGACACGGCTACCTTGGCAGCGCGCACGAGTCGATCGCCCAAGACGTAGCCGGGTTCGATGACGTCCGCGATGGTGTTCGCCGTGGCATCCGTTGAAGGCAACTGCACGACGGCCTCGTGAAACGCGGGGTCGAAGGGCTCACCCTTCTCGCCGACTTGCTTGAGGCCGAATCGCTCGAAGGCGCCTCGCATCTTTTGCGCGACGATCGTCAGTGGCGCGCCCTCAACGAGGTCACCGTGCGCCTCGGCGCGAGCAAGATCGTCGAGAGCGGGCAGCAGCGAGCGGATGACCTCGGCGATGACCGCGTCGCGATTCGTGATGCGGTCACGCTCGACCCTCGTGCGAAAGTTGACGAGTTCGGCTTGCGCGCGAAGCATGTCGGAACGCATGTCGGCGACGAGATCGCGCTCGGCTTCATCGAGCAGCGCCTTGTCGGCGTCGCTCAATTCGTCGGGCTCGTCCGGAACCTCGGTCTCGTCGGATTCGGAGTCGTTGTCCGGGGCATCCACCTCGTCCGGCTCGTCTACAACCGCTGGTTCCCGAACGTCACCGGTCTCGGAATCGACCCTGCGCTTGTCGCGGATGACCGGTTCTTCGTTCGGTTCTCGCGTGCTCTCTTCGCTCATTACTTCTTGGGCTCTTCCGGCTCGTCGTCGACTACCTCGGCGTCAACGATATCTTCGTTTGCGCCTTCGGCAGCGGGCTCTTCCGTCGCGTCGTCGCCTGCAGGCTGCTCTTGACTTGCCGAATAGATCGCCGCGCCCAGCTTTTGCTGGCTTTCATTAAGAGCATCGAAGGCGATCTTCACAGCGGATTCGTCATCGCCGGCAAGCGCCGTCTTGAGAGCGTCAACGTCGGCCTGCACCTCGGTCTTGACGTCTTCGGGGAGCTTGTCTTCGTTATCGCGAATGAGCTTGTCGATCGAGTACGCGAGCTGCTCGGCAGTGTTGCGAACTTCGGCTGCCTCACGGCGAGCCTTGTCTTCTGCTGCATGCTCTTCGCCTTCTCGAACCATGCGCTCGATGTCATCCTTCGAGAGCGAACTGCCACCCGTGATCGTCATCGATTGCTCTTTGCCCGTGCCCTTGTCCTTTGCGGAGACGTGCACAATTCCGTTGGCGTCGATGTCGAATGTGACCTCGACTTGCGGGATTCCGCGGGGCGCTGGGGCGATTCCGGTGAGTTCGAACGTGCCGAGGTTCTTGTTGTCCCTCGTGAACTCGCGCTCGCCCTGGAACACCTGGATCGACACCGACGGCTGGTTGTCGTCGGCCGTCGTGAAGGTCTCGCTGCGCTTGGTCGGAATGGCCGTGTTGCGCTCGATGAGTTTCGTCATGATGCCACCCTTGGTCTCGATACCGAGGCTCAATGGCGTGACGTCGATGAGCAGAACGTCCTTGCGCTCGCCCTTGAGAACGCCCGCTTGGAGCGCTGCTCCAACGGCGACGACCTCATCGGGGTTTACGCCCTTGTTGGGGTCTTTGCCGCCCGTGAGCTTCTTGACGAGGTCAACGACCGCGGGCATACGAGTAGATCCACCCACGAGCACGACGTGCGCTACTTCGGCAACCTTGACTCCGGCCTCCTTGATGACGTCTTTGAAGGGCTTCTCGAGGCGACCGAGCAAATCGGCCGTGAGCTCTTCGAACTTCGCGCGCGTGAGCGTTTCGTCGAGGTTGGCTGGGCCGTTCTCGGTGAGCGAGAGGTAAGGCAGCTGGATCGTCGTCGAAGTCTGCGACGAGAGTTCCTTTTTGGCCTGCTCTGACGCTTCCTTGAGTCGCTGCTTCGCGATCTTGTCGCTCGAGACATCGACGCCCGTGGTCTCCTTGAATCGCTTGATCAGGTAATCAACGACGCGCTGGTCCCAGTCGTCGCCACCGAGTCGGTTGTCGCCTGAGGTCGACTTGACCTGGATCGTCGAGAAGTCATCGTCCTTACCCACTTCGAGCAGAGAGACGTCAAACGTTCCGCCACCGAGGTCGAACACGAGAATGAGTTCGTCTTCCTTGCCCTTGTCGAGTCCGTAGGCGAGGGCGGCTGCCGTCGGTTCGTTGATGATGCGCAAGACCGTGAGTCCCGCGATCTCGCCGGCTTCCTTCGTCGCTTGGCGCTCTGCGTCGTTGAAGTAGTCAGGCACGGTGATGACCGCGTCAGTCACGGGCTCGCCCAAATACTGCTCGGCGTCTCGCTTGAGCTTCGCGAGGATGCGCGCCGAAATCTCTTGCGCGGTGTACTTCTTCGTGTCGACGTCTTGCTTCCAGTCCGTGCCCATGTGGCGCTTGACGGATGCGATCGTTCGATCGACGTTCGTGACCGCTTGGCGCTTAGCGGTTTCACCAACGAGAACCTCGTTGTCTTTCGTGAAGGCCACGACTGATGGAGTCGTGCGGAAGCCTTCCGCGTTTGCGATGACGGTGGGTTCTCCACCCTCGAGAACTGCGACAACCGAGTTCGTGGTGCCGAGGTCAATTCCTACTGCTCGAGCCATGTGCTCTAACTCCTTGATTCTGTGGATGCAGCCCAGCTGGTTGAGCAGGCCGCGATGCGGCGTATCGAAACCAATGATTCCAAACCTGAGCCGCGCTGTATCAAGTTTGCAGAGGGTGGATGCCCGTGTCAAGCGCTCTCGGCAAATCTTGAGCCATAACGACTCAAGTTTTGATGCTGCCGTTGAGCGCCCCCAGCCACTAGCGTGTGAGCATGACGGACTCCACGCCCTCCAGCAACGCCGCTGAACCCACTAACAAGAAGATCCCCGCCACCGCCAATACGCTCGCGATCGGCGTCATGGGTCTCGACCTTCAGGAGGGGCTCAAGGTGCCGCGCCGGCGCACTTTTGCGTGGGCATTCTGGGATTGGGCGACACAACCGTTCAACACGGTGCTGCTCACGTTCGTGTGGGTGCCGAGCTACCTCACGAGCACGTTCTTCGTCGACCCTGCAGTCGTTGGCACACCGGGCGAGGAAGCCGCGCTCGGCCAACTCGCGAGCAACCTCGGATACGGCGTCACGGTCGCGGGCCTCCTCATCGCACTCCTCGCCCCCGTGCTCGGGCAGCGCGCGGATCGCGCCGGCCGGCAAAAACTGCAGCTCTTCGTCTTCACGGCGCTGCTCATCGCTGCTCAACTGGGCCTCGTGTTCGTGCAGCCAGGTGGCGAGTGGTTCTGGGCTGGCGTCGCGCTCATCGCGATCGGTAGCGTGTTCGGCGAAATCGCGGGCGTCAACTACAACGCACTTCTCATCTCGGTCTCGACGCCCAAGACGATCGGCAAGGTCTCTGGCCTCGGTTGGGGCTTCGGCTACCTCGGAGGAATCGTCGCCCTCACGGTCGTCGTCGGACTCATCCTCGGGGGAGTTCTCGACGGCGAAGCCGCGGCAACGTTCCAAATGATCGCTCTCGGCTGCACCATCTGGACGATCATCTTCGTCATCCCGATCTTCCTGAGCGTGCCCGAGCCTGCGCACGACTTCAAGGGCGAGAAGGTCGGCTTCTTCCAGAGTTACGTCGAGCTCGTGCGCGGCATCGTCCGTCTCTACAAGGAGACGCGCCCGACTTTCTGGTTCTTGCTCGCGAGCGCCGTCTACCGCGACGGGCTTTCTGCCGTCTTCACCTTCGGCTCGATCATCGCGG
>JANNCX010000150.1:0-1596 GCA_031387145.1 Salinibacterium sp. | reverse complement strand
CGACAATCCCACCGGCCTCTACATGATCGATGCGCTCGGGACCACTGACCCGGCGGCGGTGTACCTCGACTTGCTCAGCCACGCAGTGCTTCCGGCAACCGCGCTTGGGCTCTTGACCGCTGGGATCTTCCTCAGGCTCGTTCGCACCAACGTGATCGGAACGCTCCCGATGGACTACGTGGATTCGGCACGGTCGCGCGGGGTGCGCGAATTCCGCCTCGTCACGAGCCATGCATGGAAGCCCGCTCTCGTTCCGATCATCACCGTGATTGGACTGCAGATCGCGGTGCTTCTGGGCGGCGCCGTATTGACCGAGACCACTTTTGAGTGGCAGGGCCTCGGCTTCCAACTCGCTCGCTATCTCACGGCGAGGGACTTCGTTGCCGTGCAGGGAATCGTCGCACTTCTCGCTGTCATCGTTGCATTGACCAACTTCATCGTCGACATCGCCGCGGCACTTGTTGACCCGAGAGTGAGGTACTGATGACTCTCACACCGCGCGCGTCACGGCGTTTCTTGCGTCGTTTGCCCATCGTTCGTGAGCTTAGACAGAGTGTCGGCCTGCAGCGCGGCATGCTGATCACGGGACTCGTCATCACTGCGGCATTCATTTTCGTCGCGATTTTTGCCCCCGTGCTTGCTCCGTACGGATACTCGCAGCTCAGGGACGAGAACGGGTTGTTTGGCGCTCAACAACCTCCCGGCGGGGCTCATGTGCTCGGCACAACGGTCGGCGGATACGACGTACTTTCTCGAGTACTGTGGGGCGCCCAGACAGCAATCGTCGTAATCGTCGTCGCGGTACTCCTGTCGATCTTCATCGGGGTGTTTATGGGCCTCGTTTCGGGATACCTGGGGGGTGCGCTCGATCGAGTGCTCGTGGTCATCGCCGATGCGGTCTACGCGTTCCCGTCGCTGCTACTTGCAATCGTTGCGGCGATCGCGATCAGCGGCGGTCAATCAAGCTTTTGGGGTGGAATCCTCGCCGCCGCGATTTCGATCACGGTGGTCTTCATTCCCCAATACTTTCGGGTCATCCGAGCCGAGACAGTGCGAATCAAGAACGAGGCATACGTCGAGTCGGCGAAGGCGACGGGATCAAGCGATCTCAGAATCATGCAGCGCCACGTGCTCAAGAACGCCACTCGCACTCTGCCGCTGATCTTCACGCTCAACAGCTCGGAGGCAATCCTCATTCTCGCAGGGCTAGGTTTTCTTGGATTTGGAATCGAGCCGACTGCGGCGGCCGAGTGGGGTTACGACCTCAACAAGTCACTATCTGATGTCACGAGCGGAATCTGGTGGACCTCGCTGTTCCCTGGGCTCGCGATCGTGCTCGTCGTACTCGGAATTACCCTCGTGGGCGAGAGCATGAACGATCTTGCCGACCCGCGTCTTCGCACTCGACGCCGAGCGGATGTTGCTACGTCAATGGCGAGCGAATCACAGGAGCGCGCATCGTGAGCACCGTCGTCGACATCAAGAACCTCGAAGTGACATTTGCGACGGACAACGGTGACGTCATGGCGGTCGATGGCGTGAGCCTCACGGTCAATCGGGGCGAGGTACTCGCAATCGTAGGTGAGAGCGGCAGCG
>JANNCX010000091.1:0-2650 GCA_031387145.1 Salinibacterium sp. | reverse complement strand
GGATCGCGGGCCAACTCGCGACGATGCGAGAGATGTCCCTCTTCTTCGCGCCCAACATCAATTCGTACAAGCGCTACGTGCCCGGAAGCTTCGCTCCGACCGCAGTTGCGTGGGGGCTCGACAATCGCACGTGCGCGCTGCGCGTAGTCGGCCATGGACACTCGCTGCGAGTCGAGAATCGCGTGCCCGGTGGCGACGTCAATCAGTACCTTGCCGTCGCGGCGCTCATTGCCGGCGGACTCTATGGAATCGAGCATGAACTCGAACTCGAACCGATCTTCGAAGGCAATGCGTATGTGTCGGATGCGCCCCGCGTGCCCTCATCGCTGCGTGAAGCCGCGGCGCTCTTCGCAGGTTCCGAAGTAGCTGTAGAGGCATTCGGAGAGGACGTCGTAGCGCACTACTTGAACAACGCGAGCATCGAGCAAGCGACGTTCGATGCAGCGATCACGGACTGGGAGCGGGTGCGTGGCTTTGAGCGGTTCTAAGAACTCCGCTGGTCGAGTAGCCGCCGAAGGCGGCGGCAAGGCCGGTCGAGTAGCCGCCGAAGGCGGCGTATCGAGGCCCGCAGGTTTCGATACGCGCCCTGCGGGCGCTACTCAACCAGCCAGGCCGCGCCCGTCGGGCGCTACTCAACCCGCCAAGGCACTAATCGGCCTCACGACCTACCTCGAGCAAGCGCAAACCGGGGTCTGGGACGTTCAAGCCTCGTTCCTGCCGAAGGTGTACTTCGAGGCCGTGAATAGAGCCGGAGGCATCGCGGTGCTCTTGCCCCCGCAGCCCGTTGACGCGAGTGTCGCGGAGCGCATCATCGGCGGGCTCGACGGGCTCATCATCACGGGCGGCAAAGACGTCAATCCCGAGCGCTATGGTCAAGAACGCCATCCCGAGACGGATGAGCCTCGCCTCGATCGCGACGCGTGGGAAGACGCCCTGCTGACCGCCGCGATCGACACGGGGTTGCCATTTCTCGGGATTTGCCGGGGAGCTCAAGTGCTCAACATCATGCGCGGCGGAACGCTGCACCAGCATCTGCCTGAGACCCTCGGCACCGACCGCTACCGCGTCGCGGACGCGATCTTTAGCGACAACGAAGTCTCGATCGACCCGGGAACGAAGCTCGCAGCAGTGCTCGGCGACACTGAGCCCATGGATGTCAAGACGTACCACCACCAATCGATCGCCGACGTTGGTGACGGCCTCATCGTCACGGCTCGAACCGATGACGGCACGATTCAGGCTATCGAGCTCGAGGGCGTTCCCTTCGGTGTCGCGGTGCAGTGGCACCCCGAGCAAGATCCAGACGATCTGCGACTCTTCGAAGGGCTCGTGACCGCTGCGACCGAATACGCGGCAGAGAGGACCAATCGTGGCTAGCACGATGCTCATCAACCCCGCGAACGAAGCCGAGATCCGGGCGGTAGAACAATCAACCCTTGAGCAAGTGGATGACGCGGTCGCGCGCGGCGTAGCCGCGCAGCGTTCGTGGGCAGCCCTTGCCCCTGCGGCTCGGGCCGCGGCGCTGCGGGATTTCGCGAGCGTCGTGGACTCTCACGTCGAAGAGCTCGCACGGCTCGAGGTGCTCAACTCCGGGCATCCGATCACGCAAGCGCGATGGGAAGCTGCGCACGTTCGCGACGTTCTCACCTACTACTCGGGTGCCCCGGAGCGTTTGATGGGTCGGCAAATTCCCGTCGCGGGCGGGCTCGACGTGACGTTTCTCGAGCCGCTTGGTGTCGTCGGTGTCATCGTGCCGTGGAACTTTCCCATGACGATCGCGAGTTGGGGATTCGCACCCGCGCTCGCGGCCGGCAACGCCGTCGTGCTCAAGCCCGCCGAGTGGACTCCGCTCACGGCCATCCGACTCGGCGAGCTCGCTCTCGAAGCCGGTTTGCCTGACGGACTCTTCCAAGTGTTGCCCGGAAAGGGCTCGGTTGTGGGCGAGCGATTCGTGACTCACGAGAGCGTGCGCAAGATCGTGTTTACGGGCTCGACCGAGGTCGGCAAGCAAGTGATGGCGGGATGCGCCGCTCAAGTGAAGGCAGTGACTCTTGAGCTCGGCGGCAAGAGCGCCAACATCGTGTTCGCGGACGCGGATCTTGAGAAGGCAGCATCCACTGCTCCCTACGCGGTCTTCGAGAACGCGGGTCAAGACTGTTGCGCGCGCAGCCGGATTCTCGTCGAGCGGAGCGTCTACGACAGGTTTCTCGAACTACTCGAGCCCGCCGTCAAGGGAGTTCGAGTCGGCGACCCGAGCGATCCTGAGACTGCGATGGGGCCGCTCGTTTCGAAGGCGCACTTCGACTCGGTGTGTGGGTATGTACCGGATGACGCGCCCGTGGCCTTCCGCGGATCCAAGCCGGAAGGCGCGGGCTACTGGTTCGCCCCGACCGTGCTGACTCCCGCTTCGCGCACCGACCGCACGGTCGTCGACGAGATCTTCGGTCCCGTCGTCACGGTGCTTGCCTTCGATGGCGAGGCCGACGCGATCGCCCTCGCCAACGCGAGCGTGTACGGATTGAGCGGATCGATCTTCACGCGCGACGTCGGCAGGGCCATCCGAGTGGCGAGAGGTGTCGAGAGCGGCAACCTGTCGGTCAATTCGCACTCGTCGGTTCGCTACTCAACGCCCTTCGGCGGCTTCAAGCAA
>JANNCX010000071.1:0-7449 GCA_031387145.1 Salinibacterium sp. | reverse complement strand
AATGCCGCAACCGAGTGCTGAGTCGGTTTGGTTTTCTGCTCGCCCGAAGCTCCCATGTATGGCACTAGTGAGACGTGCACGAAGAACACGTTCTTGCGACTGAGTTCGTGGCGAACCTGGCGCGCCGCTTCGATGAACGGCTGGCTTTCGATGTCACCGACAGTGCCACCGATTTCGGTGATGATGACGTCTGGCGCAGGTTCGCCTTGGGGGCCCGGCTGGGCCTGCAGACGCATGCGGCGCTTGATTTCGTCCGTGATGTGCGGAATGACTTGAACCGTGTCGCCGAGGTATTCCCCGCGTCGTTCGCGCGCGATGACTTGCGAGTAGATCTGGCCCGTCGTGACGTTCGCGGCTTGAGTGAGATTGATGTCGAGAAACCGCTCGTAGTGGCCGATGTCGAGGTCGGTCTCGGCGCCATCATCCGTCACGAAGACTTCGCCGTGTTGGAACGGGTTCATCGTGCCCGGATCGACGTTGAGGTAGGGGTCCAGTTTTTGCATGACCACGCGGAGTCCGCGAGCGGTGAGCAGATTACCGAGACTCGCGGCCGTAAGGCCCTTGCCGAGCGAAGATACGACACCCCCGGTTACGAAGATGTGTTTGGTAATTGCCGCTTCAGATTTGTCCACCACGGGGTTTCATCGTATCTCACGCAGCCGAGCGTTCCCCTCGACTCGCTGAGATCCGTCGCGACTTGAGTCCCCCGAACTGGGACGCAACCTTAATCAGGGTTGCAAACCCATTGCAGCCGCATGGTCGGTAAGGTTCATTCATGGCCCGCATTTCCGTGTTACTCACCGCTGTCGCCGCGACACTGGTGCTTGCAGGATGCGCGCCCGCGGTTTCTATCGCGTCGAACACCTATGCCGACGTTCCAGGCGGCTATGCCGAAGATATCAACCTCTTTAGCGCCGAACCAGTCGCGGTGTGGAACCACGGCAAATCGACACTTGCGATCATCACCGTTGGAAGCGTCACGTGCCCGCCTGTTCCCATCTCGATGACGGTTATCGATCCCGGCACGGTCAACTTTACGTTCGTGAAGTCACCCAACACCCCGTGTAGCGCTGACCTCAGCCCGACCACGCATGAGTTCAAGGTTCCCGAGGGACTCGACACGGGGCTCAACACAGTTACCGTCAATATTCTTTTCGACTTCGAAACCGACTACGAATACGAGATCACTGTCCGTTAGAAGCCTCTACCGCGAGTTCGAGTAGCTCTCGCGCGTGAGTTAGTCCGCTCTCGGAGTCCGGGAGTCCTGACAACAATCGCGCCATCTCGGCGATGCGCTCGTCTCCTTCTAGTTGTTCAACGCTCGATGCCGTCACCGCGCCATCGCTGTCTTTCACGACTCGCAAGTGATTCGTCGCAAACGCCGCTACTTGCGCAAGATGGGTGACAACAATTACTTGCGCCGTGCGGCTCAAGCGCGCGAGCCGTTTTCCGATTTCGATTGCAGAAGCACCGCCCACACCGGCGTCGACCTCGTCGAAAATGAACGTCGGCACAGGATCGCTCCCGGCGATGACGACTTCGATCGCGAGCATGACGCGCGACAGCTCTCCGCCAGAAGCGCCGCGACCGAGCGGTCTCGGCTCGGCCCCAGAATGCGGCTGCAAGAGGATCGAGACCTGATCCTTGCCCGTGAGGGAGTAATCGGGCCGATCCTCGACGGTGACCGAGATGACGGCGTTTGCCATCGCGAGGGCGGCTAGTTCGGCGGTTACTCGCTCCGACAGCCGGATAGCGCTCATCCGTCTGACATCGCTCAACATTCCCGCGAGCTCGACGACGCGCGCGCGGTCGACCTGCACGTCGGACTGGAGCGACTCAATTCGAGTCGAGTCGTTGTCGAGCTCGAGAAGTCGACCGCTGCCCGAATCGAGGTAGTCGATCGCCTCATCAAGCGTTGGGCCGTACTTGCGCACGAGGGCGGCGAGTTGTGATCGTCGATCCTGCACAGCCTCAAGCTCGCGACCGCCGTCGGTATCGAGATTGCTCAAATAGCTCGAGAGTTGGCCGGAAAGCTCTGAAATGGTGAAGGATGCCGCGGCAATCGCCTCCGCGATCGGCACGAGTGCGACGTCATGATCGGCCACGCGCTCAAGTTGACGGCGCGCCGACGTGAGTAGGCCGACGACATCTCGCGCTTCGTCAGAGGACTCAGACGACAAGAGGTCGTGCGCAAGAGCTGCGGCAAGCCGAAGGTCTTCGAGATTAGTCAAGCGATCGGCGCGCACGGCGAGTTGTTCGTCTTCGCCGCGTTGGGGCGCGACCGCCTCGATCTCCGACATCGCGATTCGTAAATCTTCGGCTTCGCGAGATCGGCGATCGCGCTCGGCGACGAGAACATCGAGTTCGCTCTGGTGCGTCTGCCACCGTTTGTACACGGACTGATATTCGTCGAGCAAGCGACCGAGTTCTTGGCCCGCGAATCGGTCGAGCGCTTCGCGTTGAGCCGTGGCAGAACGCAGGCGCACTTGGTCGGCTTGACCGTGCACGACGACGAGCTGCTGCCCGATCTCGTTGAGCACTCCGATTGGCGCGCTTCTGCCACCCACAACGGCTCGACTGCGGCCTTCTTGCGACACGGACCGCCCCAGAATGAGCTCGGGCCCATCAAGCTCGCCACCTGCATCCCGAACCCGCTCCGCGACCGCACCCTCGGGGTCGATCTGCCATCGACCCTCTACGACCGCTTGAGTACTCCCCGACCGAATCGCTGCACTATCGGCTCGCTCGCCGAGCAAAAGGCCGAGCGCCGTGACGACCATTGTCTTGCCAGCACCCGTCTCGCCCGTGAGTGCAGTGAAACCAGGGCCGAGCGGGAGGCGAGCTTCACCGATGACACCCAGCTGTCGGATCGAGATTTCTTCGATCACGCTCGATTACCTTCTTCGCCGACTGGTCCGCGCCACCCGTAGACGGGCAGCGAGAACTTGTTTACGAGCCGGTCGGTGAATGGCCCTTGCGAGAGTCGAGCGAGCCGAACGGGAACTGGCGAGCGTCGCACGATAACGCGCGCGCCGCGAGGCAGGTCGTGAGTGCGGCGCCCGTCGCACCACAGCACGCCCGTGCCTTGCGTGCGATCGAGCACCTCGACCGCGAGAGCGGAATCGGGGCCAACGACGAGCGGACGGGCGAATAGGGCGTGTGGACTCAAGGGCACGAGCAAGAGCGCATCGAGGCTCGGCCACACGATCGGCCCGCCGGCCGAGAACGAATAGGCCGTTGATCCGGTGGGCGTGGACATCACGATACCGTCGCAACCGAACGAAGATAGTGGCCTGCCATCAACTTCGACGACGACCTCGAGCATGCGCTCACGGCTCGCCTTTTCGACCGTCGCTTCGTTGAGCGCCCACGTCTCAAATACAACTTCGGCGTCGACTTTGACGCGCACAGCGAGCGTCATTCGTTCTTCCACCAGATAGTCCCGTGCGAGCGCGCGCGCGACGGTCTCAGTCAACTCTTCTCGCTCGCTCTCGGCGAGGAAACCGACGTGCCCGAGATTGACGCCGAGCAGCGGAGCCGAGCATCCTCTCGCAATCTCTGCGGCGCGAAGAATCGTGCCGTCACCGCCGAGCACGATCACGAGCTCAAGGTCGCCAATCTGCACACTCTCGCCGAGAAGTGCGATGGGCGCTAAGTCGGGAGCCGCGGCCATAATCGGCGCGAATTCGTCGGCTGACAACACTGGGGTGAGTCCGCCCGCAATGAGCTGACGACACACTTCGATCGCTGCATCGAGTGAGTCCTGCCGACCCGTGTGGGCTACGACGAGGATGTGCCGGTCATGTGCCACGCGCGTTCCCCTCACTGTCATTGGCTGATCACGCAATCGCGGAAACCTGTCGTGACCATTCTGTCGGATTGGTACCGACCTCGGCGTTCAACCAGACCAGATACTCACGATTGCCCGCGTTTCCCGCGATTGGGGAGGACACGATGCCGGCGGTGCCAAGCTCGAGATCCCACGCGGCCCACAAGACGCCGTTGACAGCATCTTGACGCAGTCCGGGTAGCCGGACTATTCCCTCGCGGATGCCCGTGCGCCCGACCTCAAACTGGGGTTTGACCAGCACAATGTAGTGCGCCTCGAGCCCAACGGTCTCGACGAGCGCGGGCAAAACCATCGGCAAAGAGATGAACGACAGGTCGGCGACGACGACGCTCGGCACTTCGACAACCCCACTCAGCTCGACCAGTTCCGCTTGAGTGAGATATCGAGCGTTAGAACCCTCTACACAAACGACTCGCTCATCTGCCCGAATGGATGCCGCGAGCTGCCCGTGACCGACATCGAGCGCAATCACCTGGCCCGCGCCACGCTCAAGAAGCACTTGAGTAAACCCACCAGTGGACGCCCCGACATCGAGCGCGAGGCGCCCGGCAACGTCGACGCCGAAGGCTTCGAGGGCAGCAATGAGCTTGTGGGCCGCCCGACTCACGTAGTGATCACTTGTCGCGACCTCGACGAGTTGGGTTTCTCTAACGAGCGCGGATGGCTTGACGACGGGCATCCCGTCGACGGTTACGAGACCGTCGGAAATCAGTTTCGCGGCGTGAGTGCGCGAACGCGCCAGTCCCCGAGCCGGAAGCGCTGCATCAAGCCGCGATTCAGGCATGCGTACCGGTCGAGTCCCCGGCTTCTAATCGATGCTGCAATTCGCGGTGCAATTGCGCGAACGCCTCTGCCCTCGAGTCGAGCGGTTGGTCCTCGATCACTTTCAGACGCGACAGTAGGGCATCCGTCTCGAGCGCGGGCGTTGGAGTGTCTTCTGCCATGTTCACGAATATAGTTCCGCGGGAACATCCAGCGCGTAGATTGCTAGCCCCGAGTTCCAAATCGCGGCGCACCCAGCCCGAAGAAGATCGATTCCCGAGCCCGTCTCGACGGCCAATCGCTGCCCCGATAGTCGCACGCTCGCCGAGCCAACCGTCGTGACGTCGCCGTCCGAGACCGTCGCAGGATACGGCTCATGCAACTGTCGGAGGTCGTCGAGAATGAAGGTCGGCCGCTCGAGCGGTACGGCGGCAAGAACCTGCTTGGCTTGATCGATGCCCGTAAGCACGAGGGCCGACGGGATGCCCGCCCGATTCGCACCGAGAATGTCCGTGTCGAGGCGATCACCGAGCATGAGAGCCGCGCGCGAGCCAAATCGAGCGAATGCCTCCTCGAAAATGGCAACTTCGGGCTTTCCCGCGACGATCGGCAACCGGCCTACGGCCGTGTGAACCGCTGAAACGAGCGTGCCGTTGCCCGGCGCGGTTCCACGCGCTTGCGGGATCGTCCAGTCGGTATTTGTTGCGATCCAGTGGATGTCGCCACCGCCGTCACCGCCGAGTGCAAACGCCGCCTCGGCGAGATGCACCCACCCGACGCTCGGGTCGAAACCCTGGAGCACCGCGACGGGAGCGTCGAGCGCCGATCTCGTAACCACGAATCCTGCGGCTTCGAGCTCGACTGTGAGGCCTTCGCCACCCACGACGAGCACTAATGAGCCCGCGGGTACGAGATTGGTGAGCAACGAGACCGCGGCTTGAGGCGACGTGACGACGTCGCGAGGGGCAACAACCAGTCCGAGTTCGCTCAAGTGTGCCGCTACCGACACATCACTTCTCGATGCGTTATTCGTGAGGTACCCGACGCGAACACTCGGATCAATACCATTTATGCTCTCGACGGCATATTCGATCGCTCCCGCACCTCTGTAGACGACTCCGTCAAGATCAGCGAGCACGACCTCACAACCCGCGAGCGGAGATTCATTCACTCGTCGACTCCCCCGGTGTCTCAGGCAACTCCTCTTCGATCACTTCGATCATGTCGTCCTCGGGGTCGGTTGCGTCAAGTGCGTCGGCAGCTACCTCCGCTCGATCGAACCACTCCTGGGCTTCTTCCATGCGGCCGAGTTCTTCTAGCACGGTCGCGTACGCGTCAAAAAGCCCCGGACTATAGGAGAACGCAGTCGTAGGGTCGAGCTGAGCAATCTCGAGTTCGGCAAGCGCAGCGTCAGGATGTCCGAGATCCAGTCGCGCGCCCGACATCGCGATCGCGAGCTCGACTTGCACGGGCACGGCTAGAGACGCGCGCGGCACGGATCGACCGAGCTCGAGGGCACGCTCGGGGCGCCCCATTCCGCGTTCGCTATCGACCATCATGGGCAATTGGTCATCTCGACCCGTGATGCGGCGGTAGGTACGGAGCTCCCGAAGTGCGAGCGCATAGTCCTCGATCGCATACGCGGTGATGGCAAGGGTTTCGCGCACAACGCCGATTCGACCGGCGCGACGAGCCGCCGAAATCGCGTGCTGATGGGCGAGCGCAGGATCCGTCTCGATGAGTGCCGCGGCCATTACAAGGTGGCGAGCGACTCCCTCGGCGTTCTCCTTGCTCAAAGTCTTGAGTTCATTGAGGGCGACTCGATCGAGCTGCTTCGGCGTGACGTCATCCGGGATCTCGGGATCGTCGTGCCTCGCACGAACCGCTCGGATGCCGAAAGGATCGCGATCCTCAGGCAATTCGCGCTCGCGCGCATCACGATCTCCGCGCGCGGGAGCACCACCCTTGGTCCACAGGCGCTTTTCAGTTGGTCGTCCTTGCGGCGGACGGCCGTTACGCGAAGTCGAATCGCTCACGTTGTCTCCTGGATTACTCGTTAAAGCAAAATGACCACCCCGATCTGTAGTTATACAGATGGGGTGGCCACTTTACAAAGAAGTCCGGCGGTGTCCTACTCTCCCACAAGGTCCCCCTTGCAGTACCATCGGCGCAGAGAGTCTTAGCTTCCGGGTTCGGAATGTGACCGGGCGTTTCCCTCTCGCTATGGCCGCCGAAACACTATTGATTTATCAATCAGTTTCTGGACCAACGCACTGGTTTCGATACCTCGCCCGAGGGCGAGTACTCAACCAGCTGTTGAGCCGCAGTTCCCGACCGTAAATCGGGAACCACAAAGTGGACGCAAGCATACTCATCATCCCGTGTTCCGAGGAACACGAGGACAGAAGGTGTTATCAATTTATCGGCTTATTAGTACAGGTCAGCTCCATGCGTCTTTAGTCCGCACTTCCACATCCTGCCTATCAACCCAGTAGTCTAGCTGGGAGCCTCTCGACCTAAGTCATGGAAATCTCATCTTGAAGCCGGCTTCCCGCTTAGATGCTTTCAGCGGTTATCCGTTCCGAACGTAGCTAATCAGCGGTGCTCCTGGCGGAACAACTGACACACCAGAGGTTCGTCCATCCCGGTCCTCTCGTACTAGGGATAGCTCTTCTCAAATTTCCTGCGCGCGCAGAGGATAGGGACCGAACTGTCTCACGACGTTCTAAACCCAGCTCGCGTACCGCTTTAATGGGCGAACAGCCCAACCCTTGGGACCTACTCCAGCCCCAGGATGCGACGAGCCGACATCGAGGTGCCAAACCATGCCGTCGATA
>JANNCX010000064.1:0-15199 GCA_031387145.1 Salinibacterium sp. | reverse complement strand
GTGTGCTTTGCCTTTTGACGGCCGCGTCCCATGCGAGACCCCCTCATGTGTCTGTCCCAGTGAGCCGATGGCCAGGTGGGGATTTGCGAACAGGGATGGATGAAAACTAGCGATCAGTTTAGCATGCAGCATGTCGTCACTTGGGGCCGTTCTCCGCGGTCGGCCCGGCGGCAGGTAACGTTGTCGCGTGAGCCGCGCAGACATCGATACCTCAGTAGTGGTAATCGGTGGCGGGCAAGCGGGGCTGTCTGTTTCGTACTATCTGCAGAAGCTCGGTCTCGACCCCGGAAACGACTTTGTCGTGCTCGATCGCGGACCCGGAACGGGCGGCGCGTGGCAGTCTCGGTGGGAGGCGCTGCGCATCGGTTCCGCCCACAAAATCAACGATCTACCCGGAATGGATGCCCTCGGCCTCAGTTTTGAGACCGCCGACCGCCACGCCCCCGCGAAGCAAGTCGTCGCCGACTATTACCGTCAATACGAGGATCACTACGGCCTGCAAGTCGTGCGCCCCGCCGACGTCACGACGGTCGAGAATTTCGGCACCGAGCTTGAGGTCAAGTTCACTCTCGACGGCGAATCCAAAGAGGTCACGACCGCGACCGTCGTCAACGCGACGGGCACGTGGGGCGCCCCGTTCATCCCCTGGTATCCGGGACTCAAGTCGTTCGCGGGCCGCCACGTGCACACGAACGACTACGTCTCGGCGCAGAATTTCGCGGGCCAAAACGTCATCGTCGTCGGGGGTGGCACCTCGGCGATCGGTTTCTTGCTCGAGCTCGAGGGCATCGCGGCTGAGCTCACGTGGGTGAGTCGGCGTCCCGTCGACTTTCTCGAAGATGGTGACCTCAACCTCGAGGCCCGCATCGAAGCCGTGCAGAAGCAAGACGAGGCGGCTCGAGCCGGTCGGGCTCTGCCGAGCATCGTGAGTGGCACGGGAGTGCCGCGCACTCGTCGCATCCAAGCCGGGATCGAACGCGGAGTGCTCACCCCCCGACCCGTCTTCGAGTCGATCGAACCCGACGGAGTTCGCTGGGCGGATGGCGCGTTCCGCAAGGCCGACGCGATCATTTGGTCGACGGGCTTCCGCCCCGAACTAAGGCACCTCGCTCCCCTCAAGCTTCGCGAGAAGGAGGGCGGTGTCATGGTCGCTCAGGGCGCATCGTGGAAAGACCCGCGAATCTTCTTCGCGGGCTACGGACCGCAAGCTTCAACGATCGGGGCGAATCGCGCGGGCCGCATGATCGCGCGCTCGGTCATCGCGACGCTGAGCAAGCTCAATATCTAGCGCGCCATCACGCCGGCGAATGCGACGGCTGCAGCACCGATGCCGAGCGTGAGGTTTGCGGCCATGCTGAGCACCGCGACGCGCACTTTTCCTTCGACGAAGAACTGCACCGTCTCGACGCTCAAGGTGCTGAAGGTCGTTAGGCCGCCACACAAGCCCGTGAGCAGGATGAGCTGGATGTTCGCCGCGAGGTCACCGCGAACCGCGAAGCCGAGCACGACACCGCCAATCGCCGAACCCACGACGTTGACGATGAGCACGGCCCACGGGACGCCGCGGCCGGGGCGCCGCGCGAAACCTCTAGCCACCGCGAAGCGCAGGAGTGCGCCGGCGGCTCCCGCTAGAACGATGGCCGCGGCGAGCGCGGGAGTCACTCGTCCACCAAGTCGATGACGGCGGCCGGGCGCGCGGGGCCGAGCCTCAGCCCGAGCGCCGCAGCCGCGAGCCCGAGAATCAGGGTCGCTGCGAGGTAGATCGCGGCGGGCATCCACTCTCCCGCGTGTGCGAACGCAACGACCGACAGGGCGATCGCAGAGAAGGTCGTGAAGGATCCGAGTAGGCCGGCGCCGAGCCCCGCGCGCACCCAATCGGGGGCAACGGGCCATACTCGCGCCACGAGCAGGGCGAGCGCGAAAGCGCCGATCGTGTTAACGACGAGCGTCGAGACCGGGAAGGTGGTGGACGGCACGACGAGGTCGATACCGAGCCGAAGAGCCGTACCGACGGCGCCGCCTACGAAGACGGCGAGGAGGGCGCGCACGCTACTTCTTTCGTGCGGGAGTCTTGGCGGGAGTGAACGGCTTGCGCACGACGGGTCGCGTCGGTTCGCCGCGGCGGTCCTGACCGGGTAGCGGGCGCGACCGACGACCGTAGATGAGCGTCGATGAGTCGAGCAGCCACGGCACGAGTGCGATCACGACTCCATGCACGAGCGCGAGCTTGTGACGAATGCGTCGCGCCTTGTGGTTGTGGAGGAGGTTTTCCCACCAGTGGCCGACGATGTAGAGCGGCATATAGACCGTGACAACCTCGGCGCCGTGCTTCTCGCGCCGGGCCTTGATGTACTTCGCGAGCGGCGCACTGATGTCACGGTACGGCGACTCGAGCACGTTGAGGGGCACCTTGATGTTCTGGTCCATCCAGGCCTTCTCGAGCTGCTGAGTCGCTGCCTCGTCGATCGAGAGGTGCACCGCTTCGATCGAGTTGTGTCGTGCAGCGATCGCGTAGTCGAGAGCCTTGAGCACGGGCTTCTGCATGCGGCCTACGAGCACGATTGCGTGATCGCCTTTCGCGCCGAATCTCGTGGTTGCGTCGGGTTCGAGTTCGGTGTCGACGTCGCGGTAGTAACGGTGCACGCCGAGCATGAGCGTGAAGAGCACGGGCATGATGACGTAGACGATCCACGCGCCGTGCGTGAACTTCGTGATCGTCACGATGATGAGCACGCTCGCTGTCATGACGGCACCGATGGAGTTGATGATGAGGCTCTGGATGACGCTCGCCCGGTTGGGCGTGCCCTCGCGCAAGAGGCGAATCCAGTGTCGAATCATGCCCGTTTGACCGAGCGTGAACGATATGAACACACCGATGATGTACAGCTGAATGAGCTGCGTGACGTCCGCCTGGAACACGACCGTGATGATCGCCGCGACGACTGCGAGTGCGATGACGCCGTTCGAGAAGATGAGGCGGTCGCCACGCGTCGAAAGCGACTTCGGCGCATAGTGGTCGGTCGCGAGCACCGAGCCGAGTAGCGGGAATCCGTTGAACGCCGTATTCGCCGCGAGCAACAACACGGCCGCCGTCGCGGCCTGGATCACATAGAAGACGATCGTGTTGTTACCGAAGGTGGATGCCGCGAGCTGCGCCACGAGGCTTCGCTGTGGAGTGGTCTCACAATCTACGAATCCGATGAGGTGACACGCATCCTCGGCGTAATGTACACCCGCGATGAGAGCGAGTATCACGAGTCCCGAGAAGAGGGTGATTGCGATGAGTCCCATCGCGACGAGAGTCTTCTGTGCGTTCTGGATCTTCGGCGTGCGGAACGCTTGCACGCCGTTAGAGATCGCTTCGACACCAGTGAGGGCCGCGCATCCGCTCGCGAAAGACCGCAAGAGCAAGAGGATGATGCCCGCTTGCGTGAGCCCCTCGGCTTGCACGATGAAGCCCGCACTTTCGGCGACGGGCGGGTCGCCCAGGGCCGTGCGAACGAGACCCACGACGACCATAAAGCCGATGCTCGCGATGAAGAGGTACGTCGGGACGGCGAAGGCCCTGCTCGCTTCGCGAACTCCGCGAAGGTTGACGGCCGCGAGAAGCACGATGAACCCGACCGCGATCTCGACGCGGAACGGGTTGAGCTCGGGCACGGCCGAGATGATGTTGTCGACACCCGACGCGACCGATACAGCGACCGTGAGGATGTAGTCGACGAGGAGAGCGGATGCCACGACCACTCCGGCCTTCTCGCCGAGATTCTTGTGCGCCACTTCGTAGTCGCCGCCACCGCTCGGGTAGGCCTTGATGAGCTGGCGGTAGGACAGCACGACGACGATCATCAACACGACGACCGCAGTGGCGACCCACGGCGCGAACGACAAGAATGCGAGACCGCCGATGAGCAGAATCATGAGCAGCTCTTGAGGCGCGTACGCGACCGATGACAGAGGGTCGCTCGCAAAGATCGGCAGCGCGAGGTGCTTGGGGAGGAGCTGGCCCTCGAGCTTCTCGGAAGGAAGGGGGTCGCCGATGATCCAACGTTTTGGTGATTTGGGTTCGTCCGTCACGAGGGGCGAGCCTACTCCTAGCGGGACTGCTGTCAACTCGGCCGCAGCCTAGAATTTCCACATGTCGTCAGAGCGAGTTCGTCGCAAGCGTTGGCCGTGGATCGTTGCTGTAACGGCCGTGCTACTGCTGGTGCCCGCACTCATTCTCGGCGTTCCGATCCTCACTCACCAGAACCAGGGTTCGTCGAACCAAGACGCCCCGACCATCGAGTGGCCACTCGAGGCGACTGCGACGGGAGACGACGGGCGCACGCGCAAGATCACGGTCGAGGCCGAGGTCGGGCAACTCGACACCTCCGCCCTCGCGCCCGGCGACCGAATCGTCGTGACGGGCTCGGGCTACGACGGCATGAGCGGAATCTACGTCGCGATTTGCGTTATCCCCGACTCGCCCGACATAAAGCCGGGTCCGTGCATTGGTGGGGTTCCCGAGCAAACTCCGACGACGGTCGACGAGGGCACGGTGCAGTTCGCGCCGAGCAACTGGATCAATGACGACTGGGCGTGGAAACTCTTCGGCGCTCGCAGCTACGACGACCTCGACGCTGGCACCTTCACGGCATACATCGAAGTGGGGGATGCTGCGGGCAACGGTTTCGACTGCCGAGTCGACCCCTGCGGCCTCTACACGCGCAACGACCACACTGCGCTGAACGATCGCGTGCAAGACATCTACGTGCCGATCGGGTTCGCGGAGTAGCCTCTGACTAGAGGCTCCCGAGTACCGTTTTACGCACCTCTTCGAGGCCCGATCGCAGTTGTTCGACCGTCGTCGCCGAAAGTTCTGCGCGTGCAACGTGGATGCGCAGATCCGAGCGCAGGCTGTTACGGAAGTTCGCGAGCACGGCTTCCGCCTCCTGCAACTGCATTCGGGTGTCACCCGTCGGGCCCGTGTGGTTGGCGCGCACCGTGCGGCCCGTGGAACGGGCATCCACTCTCGCTTCGCGCGTCGCAGCGGCAAGGTCTGCTCGCAGCGAGCGCATCGCGAAGTTCACCGACGAACGCACTTCGTCAGCGAGGCGGCGCACCGAGTCGGTAACGTCGTCTTCGATCGAGGTGAGCTCGGACTCGCGCGCGGCAACTTCGGCGCGGCCGGCATCAGTGATGTCGTAGACGGTCTTGCGACCGTCCGCGAGCTTCGTCACGAGTCCTTCGTCTTCGAGTTTGGCGAGTCGGGGGTAGATCGTGCCGGCGCTCGGCACATACGTGCCTCCGAAGCGATCGCTGAGCGCTTGCATGAGCTCGTATCCGTGCATCCCGCTCTCCGATGCCGCAAGCAGGCTCAATAGGTATAGCCGCAAGTGGCCGTGCGCAAAGACTGGGGCTGTCACGCCGACACCGCGTGCAGAATCGAGATGTTGCCCGAAACCGTGTTGGCCTTGAAGTCGAGCCACGTCTTGTCGAGCTCGCCGAATCGACCGATGTAGCCTCCACGCACTCCCGTGATCGTGGAGTCGTCGAGTTGCACGCGGCCGCTCACGGTGTTGAGCGTGTACAAAGCGGGTACGCCGCTCTCGAGTCGCGCCGCGACGTTGCCGGAGACGGTGTTGATGTGTGCGAGATCCGGGATGCCCGCAAAGTCGAGCAACACGTCGCCAGAAACGGTGTCGGCGCCAAACGTCGTGATGGCTCCCGTTGCGGCCACATCGCCGCTCACGGTGTGGGCGGTGATCGAGCCACGGTGGTCGCGCACAGAGATCTCGCCGCTCACGCCATTGAGCCGCAACGCTCCCGTGTGCCCGTCGACAAGCAAGTCGCCCGACACGGTGTTGACCTCTGCGACGCCCGTGAGGCCAGAGATGAGCCCACTCGCCGAGACGACACCGAACGTCAGGGCGATATCGCGAGGGACGTGCACGCTGACGTGAGCCTTCGGGTATGTGCCGACGAGGGACTTCACGAGATCCACGAGGTTGCCCCAGTGCCATTGCGTGTGGCTGATCTCGAGCGTGCCGTCCGTCACGGTGACGCGGATATCACGGCCGTGTACCGAGGTGATCTCAACGCGAGTGACGGGTTCGTCGTGACCGACGACATCCACTTGGCCCGAAATCAGGCCGATCTTGAGTTTGCGTACGTCGTCGATGTCGAGCACCTTGTCGCCGTCGACGATCCACTTTTCTTGAGCCACGGAGGCCTCCCTATCGAGCTATATCGCGTTTGCGTAAACTCAAGCTATATCGCGTTTAAGGCGCTGTCAAGTGTCGTTCGATTTCGCCGAGCCTCCAGTTGTAGCGGGGTGTGGGCGGTGGGAGGTCGCCACAACTGGAGGCTCGGCGCAAGGCGGGCGCAGCCGCTACGCCTAGGGCTCCGCCGGCCGCTCGATCGCCGCGGGCACGAGCAGCCACGGGATCGTCACGTGCACCATCGGCCCGATGAGCAGCGCGAACGCGAGCGTGCCAACCCCGACATTGCCGCCGAGCAACCAGCCGATCGTCAGCACGATGACTTCGATGACCGTGCGCACAATCCATAGCTTCCAGCCGTAGCGGTGGTGGATGCCCGTCATGAGCCCATCGCGGGGGCCAGGCCCGAAGCGGGCCCCGATGTACGTTCCGGTGGCGATGGCGACAAGCGCTAGCCCGCCGGCAAACACGACGATGCGAATCAGCAGATCGGAAACTTCTGGCAGCACCCACAACCCGAACTGAGCGCTCGGACCGATAAGCAGCACGTTGAGCACCGTGCCGAGGCCGGGCTTCTGGCGGATGGGAATCCACAACAACAGCACGAGCACGCCCACGAGATTCGTGATGAGCCCGAACGGGAGGCCCGTGCGAAGCGAGATGCCTTGCGTGAGGACGTCCCAGGGCGCGACACCGATCCCGGCGCGAACCATCATCGCGATGCCGAAGCCATAGAAGAACAGCCCGACGAGAAGTTGGGTAATTCTTCGGGTCATGGTGAATCCGGCGCTTCGCATTAGTAGAGTCTCGCAGCCGCGAGCGTCGATCTAATCCCCTCGGAGTACGTGAGTAGTCGCATCCGCTGAGAGAATATCGTGTGCACCTTCTCTCAGTCTTCAGTCTTCGTAACCGCGCGCTCATCGCTCTCGTGACCGTCGTCGTGGCGCTTTTTGGGTCAATCGCCCTCTCGAGCCTCAAGCAAGAGCTGATCCCGTCGCTCTCGCTACCGCAGATTTTCATCATCACGAGCTACCCGGGTGCAAGCCCCGCCGTCGTCGACAAAGACGTATCAACACCCATCGAGGCCGCGATTCAAAGCGTCGCCGGGCTCGACTCTACGACCGCGACGTCGAGCGCGAATGTCTCGAGCATCACCGCTTCGTTCGACTACGGCACGAGCATCGCGACGGCCGAGCAAAAGGTGCAGCTCGCGATCAACCGCATTCAGGGCATTCTGCCGGATGCCGCTGAGACTCAAGTTCTTACGTTCAACTTCTCCGACCTGCCCGTGATCCAAATCGCGGTCACGAGTGACATGGATCCGCGCGACCTCACGGCCAAGCTCGAGAGCTCGACGATCGTTGACCTCAAGAAGATCGACGATGTAAGCGACGCGAGCTTGCTCGGCACGACCTCGGATCGCATTGTCATCACACCCAACCCGAACGAGCTTGCGATTCGTGGACTGTCCAACCAGGCGATTCGCGACGCACTCGACGACAACGGCGTTCTCTTGCCCGCGGGTCAAATCACTGAAGACGACTACACACTTACCGTTCAGGCCGGTGCACGACTCGGCTCCTCCGACGACATCGCAGCGCTTCCGCTGCTCGGGGGCGACTCTCTCGATCTCGTTCGCATTTCGGATGTCGCGACCGTCGAAACCGTGAGCGACCCCGCCACTGGCATCTCGCGGGTGAACGGCGAGCCGTCACTCACAATCGCGATCACGAAGACCCCGGCCGGCAACACCGTTGCCGTATCGCGCGCGATCGTCGCCGCGATTCCCGAGCTCGAAGCCGCGCTCGGTGAGAACACGAAGTTCACGGTCGTGTTCGACCAAGCACCGTTCATTGAGGAATCGATCAATAGCCTCGCGACCGAGGGGTTGCTCGGACTGTTCTTCGCAGTTCTCGTGATCTTCGCATTCTTGCTCTCGGTGCGGCCGACCCTTGTGGCAGCCGTCTCGATCCCGGTCTCGGTGCTCATCACGTTCATCGGAATGCAAGCCGCCGGGTACACCCTCAACATCATCACTCTCGGTGCGCTCACGATCGCGATCGGTCGAGTCGTTGACGACTCGATTGTCGTCATCGAGAACATCAAGAGGCACATCGGTCTCGGCGAGGAAAAGCGCGAGGCGATTCTCACGGCCGTCAAGGAGGTCGCGGGGGCTGTCACGGCTTCGACGATTACGACCGTCGCGGTGTTCTTGCCGCTCGCTCTCGTTGGCGACATCACGGGCGAGCTCTTCCGCCCGTTCGCGCTTACGGTCACTATCGCGCTCGCGGCGTCGCTCTTCGTGTCGCTCACGATCGTGCCGGTTCTCGCCTACTGGTTCCTCGGTTCGCGCTCCAAGGTCGTGGCAAAGCCGCAACCCGCCGACGAGCTTGATGCTCCGACGCGCTTGCAGAAGGTGTACCTCCCGATCATCAACTGGACACTCAAGCGCCCGCTCGCGACGATCCTCGCGGCCGTGCTTCTGCTCGGTGGAACCGTCGCGCTCGTTCCGTTCATGAAGACCAACTTCATTGGCGATAGCGGCCAAAACACTCTCACAGTGAGCCAGAAGCTTCCGCTCGGCTCGAGCCTCGAGGCTCGCGACACGGCGGCAATGCTCGTCGAGGATGTGCTGCTCGACATCGAGGGCGTGCAAACCGTGCAGCTCTCGATCGGGTCGAGCGGCAGCTCGCTGCGGCAAGCCTTCACGGGATCGGGTGCATCCACATTCTCGCTGACGACCGATCCGGACGTAGACCAAGTGGCGCTTCAGTCCGACGTGCGCGACGCGATCGAGGGCATCGACGACGCTGGCGACATTACGGTGTCTGCCGCGCAAGGCGGGTTTGGGTCATCCACGATCAACATCAACATCACGGCGACGAGTGAGCAAGAACTTCGGGATTCCTCGGATGCAGTGCTCGCAGCTGTGACCGACCTCTCCGTAGTCGCGCAAGCGACGAGCAACCTCTCGGCAGAGCAGCCGTTCATCGAAATCGCAGTGGACCGGGATGCCGCGGCAGAAGCCGGGCTGAGCGAAATCGCCGTCGGGGGAATCGTCACGGCGACGATGAACCCGAGCGCGACGGGATCCGTTGTCGTGGACGAGAAGACGCTCTCGATCTACATTCTCAACGAGAGCGCACCGACGACGATTGAGGAGTTGCGCGACTTCACGATCCCGACCGCGCGCGGCCTCGTGCCGTTGAGCGACATCGCGACGGTCGAGCAAACCAACGGACCGTCGAGCATCACGACGATCAAGGGAGTTCGCAGCGCGACCGTCGCGATCACGCCCAACAGCGATGACGTCGGCACCGCTTCGGCAGCTGTCGCAGCGGCGCTCGCCGAAGTTTCGCTTCCCGCCGGGGCATCCGCCGAAATCGGGGGCGTCACAGCCCAGCAAGCCGACGCGTTCTCGCAACTCGGTATCGCGCTGCTCGTGGCGATCCTCATCGTCTACGTCGTCATGGTCGCGACGTTCAAGAGCTTGCGCCAGCCTTTGCTGCTTCTTGTTTCGGTGCCATTTGCCGCGACGGGAGCGATCGCGCTTCAGGTGATTTCGGGCATCCCGCTCGGAACCGCGTCGCTCATCGGCGTGCTCATGCTCATCGGAATCGTCGTGACGAACGCGATCGTGCTCGTCGACCTCATCAACCAGTACCGCGTGCGCGGGATGGGCGTTCGGGATGCGATCGTGCACGGCTCGGCCCGACGACTTCGGCCGATTCTCATGACGGCAACGGCGACGATCTTTGCGCTGCTGCCGCTCGGGATCGGGCTCACGGGCAACGGTGGGTTCATCTCGCAGCCGCTCGCCGTCATCGTGATCGGCGGCCTCGTGTCGTCTACGCTCCTGACTCTCGTCGTGTTGCCGACCCTGTACTACCTGGTTGAGGGCGCGAAGGAGCGGCGCGAGGAAAAGCGCGCGCTGAAGGCTGTTTGAGTGCGCTGGAGCTATAGGGATCGCTTAGCGATTCCGCGACGCCAGCGCCGACCCAGCTGAGCTGGTGCGGTTGCGAAGCGCGTATCGAAACCCGGGGTGCTGGTTTCGATACGCCGCTTACGCGGCTACTCAACCCGCCTGGGCGAGCGCCTTCTCCATACACACGCTGAACTCGTCGCCCACGTAGGGTCCGAAGTTGGGGATCCGCACGTATCCGTGCTTTTCGTAGAGCGCGATAGCGGCGAGCGACCGTGGGCCGGTTTCTAGTTGGATGACGTGCGCCCGGGCATCCCGAGCATGCTGCTCGATCGCGTCGAGGAGTGAACTCGCGAGGCCCTGGCCACGCGCTGCATCGCTCACGAACATGCGTTTGAGCTCAGTGGACCCGTCGCCACGGCTCACGAGCGCGGCCATTCCGAGCGCGACGCCGTCGGTGCGAGCCACGAAAACCGCGACTTCTGGAGCCTCGAGTTCGGACACATCGAGCATGTAGCAGCTGTCGGGCGGGTACAACTCGAGCGCGGATGCATCGCTCCCTGCGAGCAAAGCCTCGACGTCGGGTTGGCGCGGTGGCTCGATCGCGATCGTCATGCCGCAATTCTCGCCGAATTCTCGTGCAATTTGGGCACGAATAGAGTAACGTTGCCAAGTCGGCTCAAGACAGCGCGGTGTTCCGCGCATGGGTTTGTAAGTCTTGCGGGCCGGTTTGCTACCAGGTTTTGTGAAAAGTTCACAGGCAGGTGGCGACAATCACACGAATGTATGTGACGGCCTCGGTCAAAGACTGCCCGGGTTCAGTAGTGCTGCGGCATTGCCATGCGTTAGCTGTGTTCAATTCACACAACTAAAACCCGGAAAGAATCATGTCCAGCTACTCAAATTCCCACGGCTCGAAGCCGGCCACCGGCCGCGACAACAAGAAGCCGTACAAAGACGCACCCAAGGGCGCTCAACGCGAGGGTCACCGCGGTTACCGCGCGGACGCCGCATCCGCTGCGCCGAAAAAGCGTTGGACTCAGGATGACCGTGCCGCGCGCACGGGCGACCGCCCCGCCACCTCTGCTCGCCCTGCCCGCGACGACCGTCGCCCGGACTGGAGCCCGCGCGAGAAGCCCGCGACGAACCGCGCCGAGCGTCCCGCCTACGGCGACCGCAAGCCCGCGCGTCCGAGCTACGGCGACCGCCCCACGACTGACCGCGCCTCGTACGGCGACCGTCCGGCTCGCGCCGAACGCCCGGCGTACAACTCTGAGCGTCCCGCCCGTCCCGCCTACGGCGACCGAGCCGAGCGCCCGGCGCGCCCGGCCTACAACTCCGAGCGCCCGGCCTACAACGACCGCGCTCCGCGCACGGATCGTCCGTCGTACGACCGCCCCGAGCGTCCCGCCTACAACGCGGACCGCCCCGCGCGTACCGAGCGCCCCGCCTACGGCGAGCGCCCCGCCTACAACGACCGCGCTCCGCGCACCGAGCGTCCCGCCTACAACGCGGACCGCCCAGCGCGCACCGAGCGCCCGGCGTACGGCGAGCGTCCCGCGTACAACGCCGACCGCCCCGCGCGCAGCTACGACCGTGCCGACCGCCCGGCCCGCACGGAACGTCCGGCGTACGATCGCGCACCTCGTCGCGATTTCGACGACCGTGCGCCTCGCCGCGAGAGCGACTACTACACGCAGCGCACCACGACAGGCCCCGTCGAGGACGTCGTGCTCGAGCGCCTCGAAGCGATCGTCATCACGGCGGGAGAAGTCGACGGAGTAACCTTCGCCGACCTCGGTCTCGGCAGCAACATTGTGCGGCAGCTCGCGAGCATGGGTGCCGAGGCTCCCTTCGCGATCCAAGCTGCAACGATTCCTGATGTGCTCGCGGGCAAAGACGTTCTCGGCCGCGGCAAGACGGGCTCGGGCAAGACGATCGCGTTCGGTGCTCCGCTCGTCGAGCGTCTCATGGAGAACAACGGCGGCAAAGACCGCCAGATGGGCCGCAAGCCTCGCGCGCTCATCCTCGCTCCTACTCGCGAACTCGCGCTTCAGATCGACCGCACGGTGCAGCCCATCGCTCGCAGCGTCGGCCTCTTCACGACGACGATCGTCGGTGGCGTGCCGCAGTTCAAGCAAGTCTCTGCGCTCCAGCGCGGCGTTGACATCGTCATCGCAACGCCCGGTCGCGTCGAGGACCTCATCGAGCAAGGTCGGCTCGACCTCAGCAACGTCATCGTGACGGTGCTCGACGAAGCGGACCACATGTGCGACCTCGGGTTCCTCGAGCCGGTGCAGCGCATCCTCCACGAGACGAGCCAGGGCGGGCAAAAGCTGCTCTTCTCCGCGACTCTCGACAAGGGCGTTGCGACTCTCGTCAAGGAGTTCCTCGTTGACCCGGCCGTTCACGAAGTTGCCGGCGAAGACCAGGCCTCGTCGACGATCGACCACCGCGTTTTGCTCATCGAGCAGCGCGACAAGCGCGAAATCATCGAGCAGCTCGCATCGGGCGACGGCAAGACGCTCATCTTCACGCGCACGCGTGCGTTCGCGGAAGAGATGAGCGACTACCTCGAAGACGCCGGAATCCCCGCGACGAGCCTCCACGGTGACCTCAACCAGTCGCGCCGCACGCGCAACCTCCAGTTGCTTACGAGTGGTCGTGTGAATGTTCTTGTTGCGACGGATGTTGCGGCACGCGGCATCCACGTCGATGACATCTCACTCGTGATCCAGGCCGACGCGCCCGAGGAATACAAGACGTACCTTCACCGTTCGGGCCGTACGGGCCGAGCTGGAAAGGTCGGAACCGTTGTGACGCTCGTCAACCGCAACCGCCGTCGCAAGATGGACGAGTTGCTTGGCCGCGCCGAAATCGACGCGACCATGAGCCACGTCGCCCCCGGCGATGAGCTCATCGGACAGCTCGCGGCGCTGTAGTACCTAGCCAAGGAAAGGCCCCGGCTGGTTCATCCAGTCGGGGCCTTTTCGCTTGGCCGCAAACGCGCTTTTTCAGGAGGAATTGGTAGTTTGACCGTCTTCGACGCGACAAATTGAGGGGATCGGGATGTCGTAGTCATCGCGCTCGTCGAACGACTACACCAAGCCGGTGAACCGCCGATAAAGGGGGTGACCGGCGGCGCCAGGTCCAGACCACTTTCCCAACCCCAGGTCCCACTTGTACCAGCCGTTTCGCAGACCCTCGATCCACCAGGCCACCGGGGTGCATAGCGAGACTGATTGCATCTCCGTGTGACCCGGTAGGGTCGCTGTGGGATCGAGAGCCTGAATAATCGCGGGATCTCTTGGTGGTGTGGCGCAAGACACAATCAGTCCGTTGTTGTCGCCGAGGAGATGCACCCATTCAGCATTCCAGTTAGATTCACCGTCCCCATATGGCAATGACGGTCGGGCGATTGTATCGAGTACAAGTTCCTTCGACCAGAATTGAAACTTAGGTAACACGCTCCATCGAGCGCGATCGAGATCGTGTACTTCACCGTCATGCCACGCAAACCAAACCGCAACCTCGTCGGGCATACTGCGCCCGACCGCAGTGAAGGCCGTCTTGACCTCGTCGAAGTCACGTCACGCCCTGGCCGGAGAAGGTCGACGGGAACGTGTTGCTTCTTCAACTCGACCTCGAACTCGGAGAGCAACAGCCGCAAAAGTTCGGGTCCAGCATCCGCAACGGTATAGTCGTCCGGAGTCAGGATCGTCTCCGGAAGGGACATCACTCGTCGTACCCGCCCGTGGCTCGAAGTCTCATTTGGCGAGCATACTTTTCAAGATTTCGCCGGAGTCGGTCCAATTTGATTGCGCACGCAGCTGTGAAGCCGCTTACACCAGGCCGCTGAACCACTGATACTTCGGGCCCATGTCCATTGTTCGTCGCGACCAACGTCCGATTTCGGAATTCCATGTGTACCAACCGTTCCGCAATCCCTCGATCCACCAGGTGACCGGGGTGCATAGGGAGACAGATTGACGAGACGCAATGACGTGGTGCGTAGCGGTGGGATCTAGGACTCGAACCAGCGGCGGTGTTGCCGGATCCTTGCCGCAGGACACTATTAGCCCCTTGTGGTCCCCGAGTACGTGAACCCACTCGCGGTTCCAGTCCCACTCTTCCTCCCCATATGGCTGCCTAGGGCGCGCGATCAAGTGAAGAACGGTGTCAAGTGAGTAGAACTCGAATTGAGGGAGCACTCCCGCCATTGCGCGGGTTTGATCTGCTACTTCGCCGTCGTGCCACGCAAACCAAACTGCAACCTCGTCTGGAATGTGGCGGTCCACGGCGCTGAAGGCCCTCTTGACCTCGTCGAAGTCACGCCCTGGCCGGAGAAGGTCGACGGGCACGTGTTGCTTCGTCAACTCGACCTCGAACTCGGAGAGCAACAGCCGCAAAAGTTCGGGTCCTGCATCCGCAACGGTATAGCCGTCCGGCGCCAGGATCGTCGCCGGAAGTGACATCACTCGTCGTACCCGCCCGTGGCTCGAAGTCTCATTTGGCGAGCATACTTTGCTAAATTTCGCGCCGGTCGGTCCAGTTTGATTGTGCAGCAGCTGTTGGCCGCTTACACCAGGCCACTGAACCACTGATACTTCGGGCCCATGTCCATTGTTCGTTGCGACCAGTACGCGGCACTGAGGTCCCACGAGTACCACCCCTCACGCAGACCCTCAATCCACCATGTAACGGGAGTGCAGAGTGAGACAGTCTGATGCGCAGGGTCGACGTGATGTGTAGCGACGGGATCAAGGGCTCGGATGAGCGGCGGCTTTTCAGATTCCAGACCACATGAAATGATCACCCCATTTTGGTCTCCCATCAGTTGGACCCATCGTGGGTTCCACTCCCATTCCTCGTCCCCGAAAGGTAACCATGGGTGAGTGACTTCGTGAACAACCCGAGCGACTGACCAGAATTCGAATCTTGGAAGAATCCCTGCTCGCGCACGTCCGGTGTCCGTGTCCTCGCCATCGTGCCATTCAAACCAAACCGCAACCTCGTCGGGCACACTCCGACCGACAGCAGCGAATGTCGTCTTGACCTCGTCGAAGTCACGCCC
>JANNCX010000003.1:0-1637 GCA_031387145.1 Salinibacterium sp. | reverse complement strand
GTCCGCCGCGCGGTCGTACTCCGGTCTGGGGTGGTTCAAAAGCATGCCAGCAACCCCGTGGGGAGCTGTCGCGGCGCGAAGCCTCAGCTATTGGGGGCGGGATGCTCGTTACCGCGTTGGGCTCGTCGTGATCCCGATCGTTCCCATCTTGATGATTGCTGCCCTCATGGTCGCGGGAGTACCTCTCGCGTACCTCGCGTGGATTCCCGTGCCGGTTATGTGTCTCTTCCTGGGCTGGACGATTCACAATGACGTCGCCTACGACAGCACAGCATTTTGGGCTCACCTCTCGGCGAACATTTCTGGAAGAGCCGATCGATTTGGCCGGATGATCCCGCCGCTCTTACTCGGAGTCCCTGTAATCGCGATCGGAAGTGTCGTGACGGTTGTCGTGACACGAAATTGGGCGTCACTGCCGGGACTCATCGGGGTTTGCTCGTTCGTACTCTTCGTGGGGCTCGCGATTTCGAGTGTCATCTCGGCGGCCTTCCCGTATCCCGCCGTGCATCCTGGCGACAGCCCGTTCGACCAGCCGCAATCGGCGGGCGGAACCGGATCGCTCGTGCAGGGGTTGTCGTTCTTTGCGACAGTGCTCTTGAGCGCGCCGCTCTTCTACCTTGCGTACCTCGGTGAGACCGAATCACAGTCATGGCACGTCGTGACCCTCGTTGTCGGTATCGGCGGAGGGCTCGCCGCGATACTCGGGGGCGTGACGTGGGGCGGCGCGATCTTGTCTAAGCGCGCTCCCGAACTACTCGCATTTACCCTGCAGAATTAGGATTGCCTCATGGCTGACACTGATGTAACCGGCGGCGGGACATCCACACTTGATCGCGAACTCGAAGAACTGCTGAGTCGCGAGCAAGTCGAGGAGGGTGACCACGAGCGATTCTCGCACTATGCGCCCAAGAACAAGATCATGGAGTCGGCTTTGAGCGGCAAGCCGGTGCGAGCGTTGTGCGGCAAGCTCTGGGTTCCCGGGCGTGATCCCGAGAAGTTCCCGGTCTGCCCGACCTGCAAAGAGATCTACGAGAAATTGAAGTAGCACGAGCCTAGTAATCTCGACTCGTGAGTAGCGCGCCGATCGGAGTCTTCGACAGTGGTGTCGGCGGACTCACTGTCGCTCGAGCGATCATCGATCAATTGCCGCGCGAGTCGATCGTCTACGTGGGCGACACGGCGAATTCGCCCTACGGACCCAAGCCCATTGCCGACGTTCGTGAGTTCGCGCTCGCAGTCATGGACGATCTCGTTGCGCAAGGCGTCAAGCTCCTCGTGATTGCGTGTAACACGGCGTCTGCCGCGATGCTTCGGGATGCACGCGAGCGGTTCACGGATGGCTACGGCATCCCCGTGCTTGAAGTGATCCAACCCGCTGTCAGGGCCGCGGTGCGCCAGACCAGGAACCGCCGAGTGGGGGTCATCGGCACCGTCGGCACGATCAAGTCGAAGGCGTACGAGGATGCGTTTGCCGCGGCATCCGACCTCGAGATCTTCACGCAAGCGTGCCCCCGATTCGTCGAGTTTGTCGAGGCGGGAATCACGAGCGGCGCGGAACTCTTCGCGGCTGCCGAGGAGTATCTCGCGCCCCTGAAGAGCGCCAACATTGACACGCTCGTGCTCGGCTGCACGCACTA
>JANNCX010000389.1:0-2098 GCA_031387145.1 Salinibacterium sp. | reverse complement strand
CGCCCAGTTGACGAAGCTCAAGGTGTACGCGGGTGCCGAGCACCCTCACGCCGCACAGCAACCCAAGCCGTACACCCTCACCCAGGTTGCTCAGTAGCCCCGCGCTGCTCGACACGCTGTAAGAACTAAGGACTTAAATTGGCCAAGATCGAAGACACCTCAGTCGAGACCGACGAGGTAGTACCCGAGAGCTATTCCACCGAGACGCCAGCAGGCGGCTACTCGACCGAGACTCCCGAAGCGAGCGCCCCGAAGGCGCCTCGCGTCGTGCTCAACGTACCCGGCGCTGCCGTGGGCCGCCGCAAGGAGGCGATCGCACGAGTGCGCATCGTTCCCGGAACGGGCAAGGCTCTCGTCAACGGACGCGAACTCGCGGAGTACTTCCCCAACAAGTTGCACCAGCAGCTCATCAACGACCCGTTCAAGGTGCTCGACCTTCTGGGCGCGTACGACGTGACCGCACGCATCACTGGCGGTGGCCCCTCGGGTCAAGCCGGTGCGTTGCGTCTCGCGATCGCTCGCTCGCTCAACGAGATCGACCGCGAGAACAACCGCCCGGCCCTCAAGAAGGCTGGCTTCCTCACTCGTGACGCTCGAGTCATCGAGCGCAAGAAGGCCGGTCTCAAGAAGGCCCGCAAGGCGTCGCAGTTCTCGAAGCGCTAACCCGCTGTCGTTGCCGTGCCTCGGCTTTTTGGAACGGATGGTGTTCGCGGACTCGCGAACAGTGACCTAACGGTCGAACTTGCTTTGGGTCTATCCCAAGCGGCTGCTGTTGTTTTGGGTAAGGGGCGAGTCGCCGACGGTCGTCGTGCTTCTGGCCGGCGTCCCATTGCGGTCGTCGCTCGGGATCCCCGAGTGTCTGGCGAGTTTCTCGCGGCAGCAGTTGCGGCGGGACTCGCGAGTTCGGGAGTCGACGTGTGGGATGCGGGAGTAATCCCAACTCCCGCCGCGGCGTTTCTCGTCGCAGACTCCAAGGCCGATCTGGGCGTCATGATTTCGGCGTCGCACAACCCGGCGCCCGACAACGGAATTAAGTTCTTTGCGACGGGCGGCACGAAGTTGCCCGACGAGGTCGAGGATCGGATCGAGTTCGCGCTCGCGGCGCCCAAGTTGGCGCCCATGGGCGTCGAGGTCGGTCGCATTCGCCGGTTCGCAGACGCCGAGGATCGCTACATCCTGCACTTGCTATCGACGATTCCGCATCGCCTCGACGGAGTGCACGTCGTGCTCGATTGCGCGAACGGAGCAGCCGCCGGCGTCTCGCCGCAAGTCTTCACGGATGCCGGCGCTCGCGTCACGGTGATCGGTGCCGATCCCGACGGCTTCAACATCAACGACGGCGTTGGTTCGACCCATCTCGATAACCTCGCTGCCGCTGTGCTCGCGCACGGAGCCGACGTGGGAATCGCACACGATGGCGACGCGGACCGCTGTCTCGCGGTCGATCACCTCGGCAACCACATCGACGGCGACCAGATCATGGCGATCCTCGCCGTGTCGATGGCCGAGCGCGGAGCACTCAAGGAGCGCACGCTAGTCACGACTGTCATGAGCAATCTTGGACTTCGCCGCGCTATGGCTGCGCACGACATCCGCTTACTCGAAACCGCGGTGGGCGACCGCTATGTGCTCGAAGCTCTCGGCGAGCACGGCCTCTCGCTCGGTGGCGAGCAATCGGGTCACGTCATCATGACGAAGTTCGCGACGACGGGCGACGGCATTCTCACGGGGCTGCACCTCGTCGCCGAAATGGCTCGCACGGGCAAGTCACTCCACGACCTTGCCGCGGTTATGACCGTCTACCCGCAAGTGCTCGTGAATGTGCGCGGCGTCGACCATCACGCGCTCGGCTCCGACAGCGTGATAGCGCATGCCGTTGCCGCTGCCGAGGCAACCCTCGGTGACACGGGGCGAGTGCTCCTGCGCCCCTCTGGTACCGAACCCATGGTGCGAGTCATGGTCGAGGCCGAGCACCAACACGTCGCCGACGAAATCGCGCACGGCCTCGCCGAGGTAGTTCGCGAGCGTCTCGGTACCTGGGCTGGTTGAGCAGCGCGCAGCGCGTATCGAAACCCAGCGCCGATCCGGCTCCGCTCGG
>JANNCX010000359.1:0-4836 GCA_031387145.1 Salinibacterium sp. | reverse complement strand
CCCGCCCACACCGTCCCACGCCGCTACGTCGAGGGACTCGGTCGCCGGAGCCATTTGCCCGAGGTGGAAGAGCACGGTAACGAGGTTGCCGGGACTCGTGTCGATCTTGTCTGCGAAGTCAGTAATCGATGCACCGCGACGTAAGCGGATGACCGTCTTGCCGTCACCGCGCGGAACGCTCACGCCACCGAGTGACGGGGCTTCTCTCAGTTCGAATTCAGCGCGCTTGGTGCGCTTCGACTTGCGCGCCTTGCTCTTGCCACCGCCACGACCGAATGCACCTGCGGTGCCGCCGCCGGGGCCACGACCACGGCCACCCGCGCCACCTGCCGGTGGACGGTTCGGGCCGAAGTTGTTGGCGGGAGCGGCTCCGGGAGCGCCACCGGGACGGAAGCCGCCGCCAGCGCCTGCTGGGCGACCCGCGCCACCTGGACGCTGGAACCCGCCCGCACCGGCACCAGCGGGGCGCTGGCCGAAAGTGGGCGGTCGAGTACCCTGCCCCGGGCCGCCGGGACGAGGTGCCCCTGGGCGCGGAATCGAGTCGGCCGCGCCAGTGCGCTGCATTCCTTGGTTCGAGGCGAACGGGTTGTTACCCGGACGCGGAATTCCGGGACGTTGCATCCCCTGGTTCGATGCGAATGGGTTGTTACCCGGGCGCGGTTGGCCGGGACGTGGAATTCCGCCTTGGCCTGCGGCCGAGTCATCCGCTGATAAATCAGCTTCGGGATGCGCGGCGTGTGCTTCAGCTTGCGCTTGACGCTCTGCAACCGTGAGAGGCGCGGCAGCCACGTGAGCCTCAGCGTCGTGCTCCGCCTCTGGTGCGGCCTCTACAGGCTCGACTACGCGCGGCTTGGGGGTTGCTGCGCGGGGGGCAGCTTTGGGCGCGGGTGCGGCGGGCGCAGCCTTGATGCCGTCGGCCTCAAGAGCCGCCTTGAGCTTGCGCGCTACGGGCGGTTCGATACTGGACGACGGTCCTTTGACGAACTCGCCCATCTCTTTGAGCTTTGCGAGAGCAACCTTGCTATCGATGCCGAGTTCGGCAGCGACTTCGTGTACGCGTGGTTTGGCAGCCACTTTTCTCCTGTCTGGGCCTGCGCCCTGACAGGGGCAGACCATTATTTACGGACGGGTCTCATTTCGAGCCGCTCATTAGTTGTCCATAGGTCAATCAGCCTGTTCGTCTGGGGGTACCGGTTGGTCCCCTACTTGTTCTCTTGCTAGTACCTCTGCAAGTACGCGTTGAGTGTTTAGCGCCGTTGTGACCTTGAACGCCCGCCCGAAGGCCTTGCGTGTCACGGCATTTTCGACGCAATCGCGAGTGGGATGCACCCAACCGCCTCTGCCCGGGAGAGTCGCGGACGGATCCGGAATGACTTCGCCATCTCTCACGACAACCCGCAACAATTCGGAGGGATTGGCGCGCAGACGGCAACCAAGGCACGTTCTTGCGGTTTCCATATTACGCCCTTCCGAGTTGGCCTGCGGTCGCCTCGGCTGGCAACTGACTTTTGCCTAACCCTCGAGGATCGAGTCGGGCTGGATGTCGATTCGAGCGCCCGTGAGCTTCGCCGCAAGACGCGCATTCTGCCCCTCTTTGCCGATCGCTAGCGACAACTGGTAATCGGGTACGAGTGCTCGAACGGCTTTCGTCGCTTCGTCAATGACGAATGAACTCGTGACCTTCGCGGGCGAGAGCGCGTTAGCTACAAACGTCGCGAGGTTGTCTGAGTAATCGACGATGTCGATCTTCTCGTTATTGAGCTCGGCCGTGACTGCGCGCACTCTCTGCCCGAGTTCACCGATACAGGCGCCCTTTGCGTTAACGCCTGGCTCCATCGCCCGCACGGCCATCTTCGTTCGGTGCCCTGCTTCCCGCGCGAGTGATGTGATCTCCACAATGCCACTCGCGATCTCGGGCACCTCGAGAGCGAATAGCTTGCGCACGAGCGCGGGGTGCGTGCGGCTGACGGTGATTTGGGGACCCTTGAGTCCCTTGCTCACCGCCGTGACGTAGACGCGGATGCGCTTGCCGTGGGAATAGTCCTCACTGGGCACTTGCTCTTCGGGCGGAAGAATTGCTTCGACGGTACCGAGGTCGACATGGATCATGCGCGGGTTTGGGCCCTGCTGAATCACGCCCGCAACAATGTCGCCTTCACGGCCCTTGAACTCGCCAAGAACGTGGTCATCCGCGATATCGCGAAGCCGCTGGTTGATAACTTGCTTCGCCGCAAACGCGGCGATTCGGCCAAAGTCGCTCGGGATGTCTTCCGCTTCACCAATGACGGCACCCTCATCGTCGAACTCGGCGACAAAGATCGCGACTTTGCCCGTCTTGCGATCGAGTTGCACTCGAGCTTGCGAGGGCACTTCGCCCGCCTTGTGGTCGGACTCGCCGGTGTGTTTGAGATAAGCCGTCAAAATGGCTTGCTCGATGATCTGCACTAGCTCCTCGAAAGGAATCTCGCGCTCACGTTCCATCATGCGCAGCACGCTCAGGTCAATGTCCACTGAGGGCCTCCGCTATTCGGTTTCTTGTGCTCGCTCGGCATGTGCCCGCGATGCTGCATCAGTTTACCGGTCGAGCGGGATCGGTCGCACGCGCTCCCGGGGCATACGGTTGACTCGTGCGACTTCGCTGGATTATTGCCCTCACCGTCATTGTCGGCCTTGCTCTCGCGGCAATGTTGCTGTCGTTCGCGGCACCGTGGGACGAGCCGGCGCCGTCACCGGCTCTCGTCACCGAGCAAGACGACGATTTCGGCACCGTTTCGGTCTACTCGGTTCTCGACGACGGATCTCTCGATCCTGCAGCTTCAGGGCTCGCGCTTGAGGTCTGGGAGACCTTCACACGCGTCGCAACGCCGGAGTTCGTGTCGAGCGTCATGATTGAGTACCGCGTCGGTGACGCGCCCAGCAGCGACACGCTTGCCTACGTCTACCAGGACGACAACCCGGAGTACTGGATTCTCGCGGCGAACCTCGCGACAAGCGATGACCCGCAACAACTCGTGGCGACCCTCATCCACGAATACGCGCACACGCTCACCCTCAGCACGACTGAGCTCGAAGTTACCGCCCCGTGCGACACTCTCGAGCTCGATGAGGGATGTGCACTCGACGACTCCGTGCTCAACGCATTCGCGCAGGAATTCTGGAGCGGATACGGCGAATCGGCACCGGATGCCGCGAACGACGACGCCGACGCCGCCTACGAGTTCTACCTCGCGAACGAAGAAGACTTCGTGAGCGACTACGCCGCGACGAATGTCGTTGAGGATGTCGCCGAGAGCTTCATGACATTTGTTCTCGAGGACGAACCCACTGGCGACTCTGTCGTCGCACTCAAGCTCGCGTTCTTTTGGGAACGACCCGATCTCGTCGACATTCGCGAGCGAATCCGCGCGGAATTCGCGGACGACCTAGGACTAATCGGCTAGGCCTGCAAAGCCGCGCCGACGGCGTCGAGCGTGATACTCGTTCGCTCCCCGGTTGCACGGTCCCACAACTCGACTCGACCCTCCGCGGCGTCGCGGCCCACGATGATGATTTGCGGAACGCCCAGGAGTTCGGCGTCACCGAACTTCACCCCGGGCGACACCTTGAGGCGATCATCGAAGAGCACGTCGAATCCGCTCTCCTCAAGAGAGCCCACGAGAGCTTCGGCCGTCTCGAAAATGACTTCCTCGCGGCCGGCAGCAATGACATGCACGTCGAACGGCGCGACGTTCCTGGGCCAGATCAGTCCCTTTTCGTCGTTGTTCGACTCGGCGATGACTGCCATGATTCGTGTCACTCCGATGCCGTACGAACCCATCGTGACGGTCACGAGCTTGCCGTTCTCGTCGAGCACCTTGAGACCAAGCGCTTCGGCGTATTTGCGACCGAGCTGGAACACGTGCCCGATCTCCATGCCTCGCGCGAGTTCGACAGGCCCAGAACCATCGGGGGCAGCATCGCCTTCGAGAACCTCACCCACCTCGACGATGCCGTCGCCGACGAAGTCGCGGCCAGCGACAAGACCGAAGACATGACGCCCCGGTTCGTTCGCGCCAGTGATCCACTGGGTGCCATGAGAAACCACAGGATCAAGCAGGAAACGGATGCCCGTTGCCGAGTCCTCGCCCAACACAGCACCCGCGGCTGACCACGGTCCGATGTAGCCCTTGACGAGACCGGGATACTTCGCGAAGTCAGCCTCGGTGGCCGCCTCGACCTCGGACGGCGCAAAGGCAACCTCGGCGCGCTTGAGGTCGACGTCCCGGTTTCCCGGGAGCCCAACCACGACGAGCTCTCGAGTTCCATCGAGCGCCGTGAGGGCAAGCACGACGTTCTTGAGCGTGTCCGCCGCTACCCACTCGCGAGCATCCGGCCGCGCGTGGGCGTCGTTCGCGACCGCCACGAGCGTTGCGATCGTGGCGGTATCCGGTGTGTCGTGCACGATCGCGGCGGGGAGACCCTCCGTAGGACGAGGGGCCGGTGCGAGAGTGCGAAACGCTTCCACGTTGGCCGCGTACCCTCCCGCGGAGCGCACAAAAGTGTCTTCGCCGATGGGCGTCGGGTGGAGAAACTCTTCACTCTTCGAGCCTCCCATTGCGCCGGCATCCGCGGCGACGATGACATACTCGAGGCCCAAGCGCTCGAAGATGCGCTCGTATGCGTCCCGGTGTTGCTGATAGCTCACATCGAGTCCGGCGTCTGAAACGTCGAACGAGTAGCTGTCTTTCATCGAGAACTCGCGGCCGCGAAGAAGGCCGGCTCGAGGGCGAGCTTCGTCGCGATACTTGTCCTGAATTTGATAGAGCGAGAGCGGCAGATCTTTATAGCTCGAGTACA
>JANNCX010000350.1:0-2627 GCA_031387145.1 Salinibacterium sp. | reverse complement strand
CGCGAAGGGGATCATCGCGACGACGGGGTGCGTCGGTGGCGAAGTGCAGACGCGGCTTCGACTCGGTCAATATGAGGAAGCACGCAAGGCGGCATCCGATTTCCGCGACATCTTTGGCCCGGGTAATTTCTACGCCGAAATCATGGACCACGGAATCGACATCGAGCGCCGCACGATGAACGACCTTTTGAGGCTCGCGAAAGAACTCGACTTGCCGCTCGTCGCAACGAATGACTTGCACTACACGCACGCTCACGATTCGACGGCGCACGCTGCGCTCTTGTGTGTGCAATCGGCGTCGACCCTCGACGATCCCAACCGATTCAAGTTCGACTCTGACGAGTTTTATTTGAAGTCGGCCGCGCAAATGCGCGAGCTGTTTCGCGATTATCCGGATGCGTGCGACAACACTCTGCTCATCGCAGAGCGGTGCGAGATATCGTTCGAGAAGCGCGATCTTATGCCCAGATTCCCGGTGCCCTCGGGCGAGACTGAGGCTTCTCTCTTCGAGAAGGAGGTCGCAGCGGGAATGGCGCGCCGATTCCCAAGCGGTGTCGACGAGGCGCATCGTGCGCAGGCCACGTACGAGGTCGATGTCATCACCCAGATGGGCTTTCCCGGGTACTTTCTCGTGGTCGCCGATTTCATCGCATGGGCGAAGGCGCAGGGCATACGCGTCGGGCCGGGTCGTGGCTCCGCAGCGGGCTCTATGGCGTCGTTCGCCATGGGAATCACGGAACTCGACCCGCTCGCACACGGTCTCATTTTTGAGCGGTTTCTCAACCCCGAACGCGTGTCGATGCCGGATGTTGACGTCGATTTCGACGACCGGCGCCGACCCGAAGTCATTCGCTATGTGACAGAAAAGTACGGGGCCGACCGAGTCGCTCAGATCGTGACGTATGGAACGATCAAGGCGAAGCAAGCGCTCAAGGACTCCGCTCGCGTGCTCGGAATGCCCTATTCGGTCGGCGAAAAACTCACGAAGGCCATGCCGCCACCCGTCATGGGCAAAGACATGTCCCTCGGCGACGTGCACGACACGGAGGCAGAACGCTACAAAGAAGCCGCAGACCTACGCGCACTCGTCGAGACCGACGCGGACTCGGCGCGAGTCTTCGAAACGGCCAAGGGAATCGAGAACCTCAAGCGACAGTGGGGCGTCCACGCCGCTGGAGTGCTCATGTCGGCCGAGCCGCTCATCGACGTGCTTCCCATCATGAGGCGCGAGGATGACGGCGCGATCATCACGCAATTCGACCAGCCGCCGTTAGAAGATCTCGGCTTGCTCAAAATGGACTTCTTGGGGTTGCGCAACCTCACCGTCATTGAAGACGCGCTTCGCATGATTGAGGCCAATACGGGCTCGGTGCTCACGATCGAAGATCTCGATCTCGACGCGGACGAAAAGACCTACGCTCTACTCGCCCGCGGTGAGACTCTCGGGGTATTCCAGCTCGATGGTGGCCCCATGCGTTCGCTGCTCAAGCAGCTCAAGCCCACAAACTTCGAAGACATTTCGGCAGTCATCGCGCTCTACCGCCCCGGACCTATGGGCATGAACTCGCATACGAAATACGCTTTGCGCAAGAACGGGCTCGAGCAAATCGACTCGATTCATCCCGAGTTGGAAGAGCCGCTTCGCGACATTCTCGATAAGACCTTCGGTCTCATCGTTTATCAAGAGCAGGTCATGTCGGTCGCGCAAAAGGTTGCTGGCTTCACTCTCGGCCAAGCGGATGTTCTGCGCCGAGCGATGAGCAAGAAGAAGAAGAGCGAACTCGACAAGCAATTCGCTGATTTCGAGGCAGGCATGCTCGGCAACGGCTACAGCAAGGGCGCCGTAAAGGTGTTGTGGGACACCCTGATGCCGTTTGCCGATTACGCCTTCAACAAGGCGCACAGCGCCGGCTATGGCGTGCTGAGCTATTGGACGGGCTACCTCAAGGCGAATCATCCGGCCGAATACATGGCCGCGCTGCTCACGAGTGTGGGCGACTCGAAAGACAAGCTCGGTTTGTACTTGAGCGAATGCCGACGAATGGGCATTCGCGTGCTCGCTCCCGATGTCAACGAATCAAGCGTCGACTTCGCCGCGAGCGATGGCGACGTGCGATTCGGGCTTGGCGCTGTGCGCAACGTTGGCTACGCCGTCGTCGAGCTCATCGCTCGCGCTCGCGCTGAGAAGGGTGGTTTCACCTCGTTCCACGACTTCCTACGCAAAGTGCCGATTCAAGTCGCTAACAAGCGCACGGTCGAGTCATTGATCAAGGCGGGAGCCTTCGATTCGCTCGGTTCGACGCGGCGAGCGCTCCTCGAGATTCACGAAGACGCGGTTGACTCGGCCGTGAGCCTCAAGCGCAACGAAGCGAACGGTCAAGTGGGTTTCGACTTCGACAGCTTGTGGGACGAGCCAGAAGCCGTCGATCACGTGCCCGAGCGTCCCGAGTGGGCCAAGCGCGACAAGCTCGCCTTCGAACGCGAGATGCTCGGTCTCTACGTTTCCGACCATCCGCTTGCCGGGCTCGAAATCCAGCTAGCGAAGCACCAGACGGCGTCGATTACCGAGATATTGGGCGGGGATGTCGCGGGGGATGGTGAACACGTCACGGTCGCCGGACTCATCA
>JANNCX010000327.1:0-2047 GCA_031387145.1 Salinibacterium sp. | reverse complement strand
TGCCCACGCCAGCGATCGCGACCTTAACGGGCATGAAATGGTGCTCCTTGCACGAAGTGACTACACTGGGCAGGTTGTCTGGTTCCATTTTGGCGCCCGACAATCGTCAACACCCTCCTGTTGCAGATCGTCTGCAACCGTTCTAGTCCGAAGGAGGTGGGTTTGTGACGCATCAGTATGAACTAATGGTGATCCTCGATCCAGAGATCGATGAGCGCACCGTGGCACCCAGCCTAGACAAATTCCTCAATGTCATCCGTACCGATGGTGGAACCATCGATAACGTCGACATCTGGGGACGTCGTCGCTTGGCTTACGAGATCAACAAGAAGAGCGAAGGCATCTATGCCGTCGTCAACTTCACAGCGAACTCTTCGGCCACCGTCGAACTCGACCGCCAGCTGAAGCTCAGCGAAGCAGTTATGCGTACCAAGGTGCTGCGCGCCGAGGAGGGCATGGCTCAAGTGGCCGCGGCCAAGAAGCTCGCAGAAGAGAAGGCAGCTCGCAAGGCCGCGTCTCCCGCAAAGGCTTCCGTTGCAGCTCCCGCCGAGAAGGCCGCCGCTCCCGCCGCGAAGGCTCCCGTCGCCGACAAGCCCGTTGTGGATTCAGCGGATGCAGTCGAAGCCGTAGAGGCCGAGGCTCCCGCTAAGCCCGCAGCCAAGAAGCCAGCCGCCAAGGCTGACAAGGACTCGGAGTAGGCCATGGCCGGCGAGACCGTCATCACCGTCGTGGGAAACCTCACGAGTGACCCCGAATTGCGCTACACGCAAAACGGGTTGGCTGTCGCTAACTTCACGATCGCATCGACTCCGCGCAACTTCGACCGCGCGAGCAACGACTGGAAAGACGGCGAGGCTCTCTTCTTGCGTGCGAGCGTATGGCGTGAATTCGCAGAACACGTCGCCGGTTCGCTCACGAAGGGCTCGCGAGTCATCGCGACCGGTCGCTTGAAGCAGCGCTCGTACGAGACGAAGGAAGGCGAGAAGCGAACCAGTATCGAGCTTGAGGTCGACGAAATCGGCCCAAGCTTGCGCTACGCGACCGCCCAAGTTACTCGTGCCGCGTCATCCCGTGACTCCGCTGGAGGGCCTCGCGGCGCTGCAGTCGTCGGTCCCGGAGCGACCGAAGAGCCGTGGGCAGCGTCAGCACCTGACGCCGCGAGCGGCGACGTGTGGAACGCGCCCGGCAACTACTCAGACGAGACGCCCTTCTGATCTCGATACGGCCGCGAGCGGCCTACTCGATCACCTGTGCCAATACTTATTAAGGAAAACAAACCATGGCAGGAAAGAGCAGCGGCGATCGTCGCAAGCCAATCCGCAAGGGCAAGGACGGCAAGAACGCCGCTCCGGCCAAGGCGATCCGCGTCGGTGTCATCGATTACAAAGATGTCGCGACGCTTCGCAAGTTCATTTCAGAGCGCGGAAAGATTCGCGCTCGCCGCATCACCGGTGTGTCCGTCCAGGAGCAGCGCCTCATCGCAACGGCCGTCAAGAACGCCCGTGAGATGGCGCTCTTGCCCTACGCCGGCTCGGGCCGTTAAGGAGTATCGACAATGTCAAAGCTGATCCTCACGCACGAGGTCACCGGTCTCGGTGCCCCCGGCGACGTCGTTGACGTCAAGAACGGTTTCGCTCGCAACTACCTCATCCCCCAGGGCTTTGCCGTGGCGTGGACTCGCGGTGGCGAAAAGCAGATCGAATCCATCAAGGCTGCTCGTGCTTCGCGAGAGCATGCAACGCTCGAAGAGGCGCAAGACCTCAAGGCTCGCCTCCAAGCGGCAACCGTCAAGCTCACCGTCAAGGCGGGCGAAGGCGGACGTCTCTTTGGATCGGTAAAAACCGCGGACGTTGCAGAAGCCGTTGCCGCAGCGGGCCTCGGCTCGCTCGAGCAGGATGCGGACATGGTGATCCTTCTGCACCGCGAGAGCGCGTACGAGGCCGAGAATGCCCGCGCCGGCGAGGCAGACCTCATCATCGCCAAACACCGCAACGGTCCGACGCGCACTATTACCGTCGGTTTCCACGGTCACTTCTCGCGGTTCGTC
>JANNCX010000189.1:0-4284 GCA_031387145.1 Salinibacterium sp. | reverse complement strand
CTGGAACCGGCGGGGCTGGTCATCCCCATGGGTGAACCTGTCAATGTCGTGCACGAGGAGTACATCGAAATGGTCGGTTGCCATGCGCTGCAGCGAGTCCTCCACCTGACGCATTACCCCATCGTATGAATAGTCGTATTCCATTCGCATCGGCGGCGTCTCAAGCCACGGGCCGGTGTCAAACGTTCCTTTCGCGGCAGGATGGAGAGTGCGGCCGACCTTAGTTATCAAAACGTAAGAGTCCCGACTCCGGTCGATGAGTTCGTCAGCAAGTCGATACTCCGCGAGTCCATGGCCGTACATCGGTGCCGTGTCAAAGAGGCGAACCCCTGAGTCCCATGCATGACGAACCAGATCGTGAGCATCTCCCGAGGACATCACCTTCCCCATGTTGCCCAGTGCCACAGACCCGAATCCGAGTAGTGTGCTCGACCAATCCATGCGACCAAACTTCCGTTGGTCAGATACACGGTAGGTTGCCATCAGTTTCTCCTTGACTAGTTCCCGCAGCTCTGAACGAGCCGCACCCTATCGAGCCGGGAAGGGCTGGCCTGCCCAGTTTACTTCTTCTTCGATGACGCTCGACGGACGACGAGACTCGTCTAATGAGGTCGCGAAACTTCGGTCATAGCGCTAGTCTGCCTCCTCCGGCCGTAGCGCACGAAGGGCCTGCTCGGCCGCGGCTGTGAGCTCGATGGTCATGCTCAGTAATTGTTCGGCGCTCGTCGCCCGCAGCAGCGCAATCTGATCGAGCTCACCGAGCGGGGCAATTGCCGCCAATTGCCACACCGCCGCGACCGGGTCGTCGGCGAGTTCAATGTCGGCCGGCCACGCCGCTTCGATGAATTCGCTCGCGAGTGCAATAGTGCGACGAACCGTGTTCTCGGCCGTAACTCGCAACACCTCGAGCGCGTCATCCCATTCCAACTCGGCAATTGGCGTTACGGATGCGATGGGGTGTGGGTCATCCTCTAACCACTCAATGACCTCGACGCGGCGGTCGCCTTCAGCCACCAGCACGACGAACCCCTCGGCAGAGTCAAGTTGCGTGATCTGCGCGACAGTTGCGGTCGAGAATCGCCTCTCCCCACCGCCGACCTCTTGACCGCGCTCGATCAGGGCCACCCCGAACTCGGATGGCTCATCGCCGAGAATTCGCGACAGCATGACGAGATAGCGATCCTCGAAGACGCGTAACAACAAGGGCATGTGTGGAAATAACACCGACCCAAGCGGAAACATCGAAAGCTCAGTCATCAGATTTCAAGACTACGTGACGACCCAGCGGGAGATTCGAGCGGCGAAACCGGCGATCGAATGCGGGGTGGCCGATTGCGCGAGGCCTGCAAGCCAGATTCAATGGCGGGATGCCCAACATTGCCCCCAGCACGGAGCCTGAAGTTGTCACCGCTCTAGTCATCGGAGCCGGCCCCGGTGGGCTCGCAGCCGCCGCCGAACTCACGAGCGCGGGATTCGGAGTGGTTGTGCTCGATGCCGCTGATCGCGTCGGATCGAGTTGGTCCCGGCACTATGACCGACTTCACTTGCACACGGCGCGACGCCTCAGCTCACTCCCTGGCGCGACGATTCCGGCATCCAAGGGCCAGTGGGTTAGTCGCGACGACTTTCTTGCCTATCTCGCGGACTACGCGGTCGCGCACGACCTCGATGTGCGACTGGGAGTTTCGGCCGTCGAGGTGAAGCGTGACCGAGAACGGTGGTCCGTCGTATGGAAGCGCGGTACCTCCCGCGGCACGATCCGAGCTGCGGTCGTCGTGGTCGCGACGGGCTACAATCACACTGCGTTCGTGCCGGACTGGCCCGGGCTCTCGTCGTTCACTGGCCGCGTCATCCACTCGAGCGAATACCGTAACCCCGAAGATCTCGGGGCCGCTAGCGTGCTCGTCGTGGGCACCGGCAACAGCGGTGCGGAGATTGCTGCCGACCTTGCCGAAGCTGGCGTCGCCGTGAAGCTCGCGGTGCGCACTCCGCCGAACATCGTGCCGCGTGCGGTCGCAGGCATCCCCAACCAGTACCTCGTGCTCTCGATCGCCGCCCTGCCGACTCGCGCGCGGGATGTGATCTCGGGGCTGTTGCAGAAGCTCACAATCGGCGACCTGACGAAGTACGGCATCGCGAAGGCTCCGCGCGGCATTGTGACGCAAATGGAGCGCGACGACCTGACCCCCACGATCGACGTCGGCCTCATCAAAGCCCTCAAGGTCGGCACCGTAACGGTCGTCGCATCCATCGATCGGATCGCGGATGCCACGGTGCATTTGTCTGACGGATCCACCCTCTCCCCCGACGCCATCGTCGTCGCGACCGGGTATCGCCGCGGGCTCGAGCCGCTCGTCGGCGGGCTCGGCGTTGTGGGCGACAAGGGCCGCCCCCGCATCAACGCGGATGAACAACTGCCCGAGCATCCGGGACTCTACTTCATCGGCTACTCGAACCCGATCTCTGGCAACATTCGGCAGCTAAAGATCGACGCCGGGCGCATCGCGAAGGATGCACGCCGGCGTCGATAACGCTTCGAAAAGCTAGCCGAAGAGGCCGAGGATGACGCCCGCGATCGTGAGCGCCACGATGTCGCCACTGACCTCGATGATCCACACGCGCAGGCCTTGGCCGCCGAAGAGTCGGTGCGAAAGCGAGCTTGCGGCAGCGATTCCGACTCCGAGCAAGAGGCCAACGCCCGCGCCGCCAAGGGGTCCGACGGGTCCATACGCATCCGCCACGACGTTGATGACGAGCGCGGTCGCGATCACTTGAACGAGCGCGCCGAGAGCGGTCAGGCCGAAGACGACTAGCATGCCGTGCGCGTTGGGCGACTTCTGCGGGTCTGAGCCCATTGCCTTGACCCACACGGGGTAGAAAGTCTTGGGACCGAACCAGATTGCGCCTACTGCGAAGAACGCGAGAAACGCGACGAGAATGGCGAGCCAGTTGAGTTCGAGAAGATTCATGCGGCGAGTTTAGTGAACCCACTGGGCGAGCGCATTAGCCGAGGCCTGGTGATCGATTTCACCCGTCGCAACTCCGATGACTAGATCGTAGGCTTCGTCGTCTGGTGCTTCGAGGGTGAGTCCATAGAGTCCGTAAAAGACGAACGTCGCGAGCCAGCCCAACCGCTTGTTTCCGTCGATGAGCGCGTGATTGCGCGTGAGTGACTCGAGAAGCACGGCGGCCTTCTCGTGGATCGCCGGGTAGGCATCCATTCCATAGAGCGTCGTCTGCGGTCGTTGCGCTGCTGAATCTAGCAAGCCAAGATCGCGGACGGCCGGAACTCCCAAATCGGATGCAAGCGCCAGAAGATCTTCAAGGCTCAAGTACTCGACAGTCACTGTGCGAGTCTGTTGAGCAGGTCGGCATATCGCTCGGTACCAGTCTGGGACAGACCCGCTACCTTCTCGGATCGAACGTGGCGGGCTGCGGCATCCGTAATCGCGCGAACCGTGGCTTCTTGCTTGCTTACGCCCAGCGCCTCGGCGAGCAGAGTTAGCGCCTCGTCTTGCTCGTCCGAGAGCCTCAGTGTCATTGCCATGTGGAAATGATACCACTTTGGTACCGCTTTGCCAACCTCTCACGCTCGCTATGCTCATGGGTAGAAATCGACCCGGCGGAGGAACATCGTGGCAAAGAGCGGCAAAAAGGTAGTACGAGTGGAAACCACTTCCGAGGCGAAAGCTGAGGAAGCTCAGGCGGAAGCGGCCGCCAACTGGAAGCCGACCCCCGAGGCCAAGAGCAAGGCCATCACGTTCCGCATTATCGCGGCCGTATTGTGGGCGCTCGCAATCGGCGCGGAAGCGTTCGCGATCTTCTGGGTGCTGCGCCAAGTGCCCGTCAACATGATCCTGCTGATCGGGATGCTCGTCGGAATCGGTGCGCTCGCCGTCGGTGGCTCGCTGCTGTGGAAGAGAGCCAACCGCCTCGACCCAGCGCGCAAGTCGGACAAGTTCCGCTTCTTCGTGCAGAACCAACTCGGCGCGATCATCACGATCGTCGCGTTCTTGCCGCTCATCGTTCTGATTTTCACAAACAAGGAGATGGACGGAAAGCAAAAGGGCATCGCTGGCGCAGTCGGAATCGCCCTCCTCCTCGTTGCCGGATACTTCGGAACGTCGATCAACCCGCCGTCGGTCGAGCAATACACCGCTGAGACCGAACAGGTCGTCGCTCTGACGGGCGAGAACCTGGTCTTCTGGACCTTGTCGGGCGAGGTCTTCCACCTCTGCGAAGACGCGTCAGCCGTCAACCTCGAGTCCGAAGACAACCAGATTT
>JANNCX010000056.1:0-6156 GCA_031387145.1 Salinibacterium sp. | reverse complement strand
CGGCCTCGAGCGCCGTGAGGGCCCTCCGCGCATCCCCCGACGACAATCTGACGATCGTCGCCCTCGCCTCGGGCTCAAGCTGGACGGCGCCAGCCAGCCCGCGTGGATCTGAGACGGCACGATCAATGAGCACTCCGAGATCGTCGTCGCTCAGGTTTTCTAACGTGAGCAATAGCGAGCGCGACAAGAGAGGCGAAATCACGGAGAACGAGGGGTTCTCGGTCGTTGCCGCGATGAGGATGACCCAACCGTTCTCGACGCCCGGGAGGAGTGCGTCCTGTTGCGCCTTCGTGAACCGGTGAATTTCGTCGAGAAACAGCACGGTCGTGAGCCCGTACAGGTCTCGGCTAGCGAGTGCCTCCTCCATAACTTGGCGTACATCTCGCACTCCCGCGGTAACGGCAGACAGCTCAACAAACTTACGGCCCGAACTGTGCGCAATCACTTTTGCGAGCGTCGTCTTTCCGGTTCCAGGAGGTCCCCACAGAATGATCGAAACCGACCCTTGCTCGCCAGACTTGTCGCTCGCAAGGCTCACGAGCGGCGAACCGGGAGCAAGCAGGTGTGTCTGCCCAGCGATTTCATCGAGGCTCGTGGGACGCATTCGCACCGCGAGCGGAGTCGCCCCGCCACGAAGCCCCGGCTGTGCTGTCATAGGCGCAATGCTATTCGCCGCGGGCGTGGCTCAGACTGTCGTAAAGTTACTCGACCCCGCATCAGGCACGAAGGAGCAATTGTGGCATCGAGCAAGAACACCGAGCGCGAAGCACGCGACGCACGAGAGCGCCTTCGTCGCTACAACGCCCGGCAAGCGGTGCACGAAAACCAGTCGAAGCGACGTGCTCGCGACAATTGGTTCGCGCTTGGCGGCGTCGTTGTCATCGCATCGCTCGCGGCGGTCACACAAATCTTCTACTTCTCGGGTGGACCCGGCACCCCGACGCCCGCGCCCACAGCCTCAGATGCACCCATCGCGGAAGGCGTCAACGTCGGCGAGATTCCCGATCCTTCGGTCTCAGAGCGTCGACTGTGGACGGGTGAACTCGACCTCAATTCGACCGTGACGCTGGGAATCGAGCTCGACGGCGCGCTCGCACCTCAAGGCGTAGCGTCGTTCGTGACATCGATTCAAGAGGGTTACTACGTCGACACGAAGTGTCACCGCCTCGTGCAATCAACAACCGCCGGGCTCCTGCAGTGTGGTTCGCTCGACGGCACAGGCGCGACGGATCCCACTTATAGCTTCGGCCCCATCGAGAACTCGGCGCCCGACGGCATCTACCCCGTTGGCACCATCGCTCTGGCTCGAGCGGGCAACGACGCATACAGCCAGGGTCGCCAGTTCTTCATCGTTTTCGAGGAATCGACCCTGCCTGACGACACCGTGGGCGGATACACGATCATCGGCCGCGTCACGAGCGGCCTAGACCTATTGGTTTCTGAAATTGCCGACGGCGGCGCCAAAGGCCAACTTGGAGACGGTGCGCCGCTCGTTCCGACGACGATCACGAGGCTCACGATCCAGTAACGCGCCACGGCCCCGCCGGTGGGTTGCCATAAGCTGGTGTGCGCCCAAACTTGGGCGTGTTAGTGCACTTTCAAACGATGCAACGAACGAGCAAGGTGAACAAGGTGACAGACGATCAGGCTCCGTGGGGCCGCGTCGACGAGACAGGTACCGTCTTCGTCCGCGAGGCTTCGGGAGAACGTGCCGTAGGGCAATACCCGGACGGCACTCCAGAGGAAGCGCTCGCGTATTTCGAGCGCAAATTCGTCGAACTTGCGGGCCAAGTGACGCTGCTTGAACAGCGCGTCAAGAGGGGTGCTCCCGCAGCGGATGTCGCGAAGGCCGTCACCTCGCTCTCCTCGAGCATCTCGACCGCAAACGCCGTGGGAAACCTGGCCGCGCTGCAGGCACGGATTGAAGCGCTCAGCGGCACGATCGGCGAACTCACCGAGAAGCAGTCGGAAGAGTCGAAGGCACTCGTCGCTGCGGCTCTTGCAGAGCGCGAAGCCCTCGTCGTCGAAGCAGAGACGCTCGCCGCTGCGGATCCCGCGAAGGCTCAGTGGAAGCAAGTGACGGCCTCGATCGACGAGATCTTCGCTCGCTGGCAAAAGCACCAGGCAGATGGACCCCGTTTGCCCAAGAACGAAGCGAACGATCTGTGGAAGCGATTCCGCGCCGCTCGCGCCACGATCGACACGCACCGCAAGGCATTCTTCGCAGAGCTCGATAGCGTTCACAAAGACGCGAAAGCAACGAAGCAAGCCCTCGTGGAGAAGGCGCAAGCGCTCGTCGGCAACGGCGCCGCAGGCATTACCGAGTACCGCTCGCTCCTCGATCAGTGGAAAGCGGCGGGCCGCGCTGGCAAGAAGTTCGACGACGCGCTGTGGGCTTCGTTCAAAGAGGCTGGCGATGCGCTTTATGCCGCGAAGTCCGAGATCGATGCCCACGACAACGAGGAATTCACGGCCAATCTCGAGCTCAAGCTCGCGCTATTGACCGAAGCCGAACCGCTCATAGAGCAGACCGATCGAGTCGCAGCAAAGGCCGCACTGTTGTCGATCCAGAAGCGGTGGGACGCGATCGGTAAGGTTCCGCGCGACAAGGTCAAGGTCATTGAGGATCGCCTGCGCAAAGTGGAGACCGCGGTGCGCAAGCTAGACGAAGATCACTGGCAGCGCAGCAACCCCGAGCGCCAAGAACGCTCGGATGGTTTTCTCGGCCAGCTCACGGATGCGATCGCGAAGCTCGAGAGCGAACTCGCGGCCGCGAAAGCCGGCGGCGACAAGAAGAAGATCGCCGAAGCTCAAGAAGCGCTCGACGCGCGCAAAGCGTGGCTCGGGGCCCTCAAGAGTTAGCTCTCGCGTGAACCTGCAGTTTCCACAGGTCGAGTTGTACACGGATCAACACGTTCGGCGATAGATCAATCATTCCGCGAGCACGATGAGTGGATGCCCCAGCGCTTGCCTCTCGTACTCTCGGACCTCGACCTTCCCCTCGCGGAACTCGCTGCTGCGCGCCTCGACGGCGAGCTCTATCGTGTCGGCTCGAGTTTCGCGCCCGTCGACGAAATCGAGTCGCCACACCATCGCGCTCGCGCTCTTAGAGTCGGCCGGGGCTCGCGGCTCATCGCCGAGCAACTGACGGCAGCATGGGTATGGGGTGCGCGCTCGGCGATCCCGGCGCGCCTCGAGTTCTGCGTCGCGATCGGGGCTCGCGTCACGCACTCGAGTGTTGGCTGGTTCACGATTCGTGAGGTCGTCATTGGCGATAGCGACATCGTCGACCTCGACGGGATGCCCGTGACCTCTCCCCTACGCACGGCAATCGACGTTGCGCGCTGGAGCGAATCGTTTGACCTCGACGAGGTGCGAGTCATTCGCGCGCTCATGCGAGTGGGTGGCTTCGGGCGATCCGATTGCCTCGAACAACTCGAGACGCGCAAGAGCCTGCCCAACAAGAAACGCGCGATCGAGCGACTTAGCCGCTGTTGACGCGATACACGTCGTATACGGCGTCAATGCGCCTCACGGCCGTGAGCACGCGATCGAGGTGGGTCGTGTCCCCCATCTCGAACACGAAGCGGCTGAGCGCCAAGCGCTCGCTCGACGTCGAAACGGTGGCTGAAAGGATGTTGACGTGGTTCTCGCTGAGCACTCGCGTGACATCGGAAAGCAGGCCGGAGCGGTCGAGAGCTTCCACCTGAATTTGCACGAGGAAGACAGTCTTTGAGGTCGGCGCCCACTCGACTTCGATCATCCGCTCGGGTTCGAGCAATAGCGACTTGACGTTGTTGCAGTCATGACGGTGCACCGAGACGCCAGCGCCACGCGTGACGAATCCGACGATTTCGTCTCCCGGCACGGGAGTGCAGCACTTTGCGAGCTTCACGAGTATGTCGGGAGCACCGAGCACGAGCACGCCGGAGTCGCTGTTCTTGAGCGCGCGGCTTAGGCCCGTGGGAGCGAACACGATCTCACAGTCAAACCTCACAGGCTCGGTGTGCAGCGAGGCGAGCACCTTTTCGAGCACCGACTGGGTCGAGACGTGTCCCTCACCGACGGCGGCGTAGAGCGCCGTGACGTCGTCGTAGCGCAATTGAGCAGCGACCTCGGCGAACGAGTCCTGGCTCATGAGCTTCTGCAGCGGAAGGTTTTGCTTGCGCATCGCGCGAGCGATCGCATCCTTTCCTTGCTCGATCGCTTCGTCGCGCCGTTCCTTCGTGAACCACGCGCGGATCTTATTGCGAGCCCGAGTGCTCGCTACGAAGTTGAGCCACCCTTGGCTGGGAGCAGCGTCGGGATTCTTCGACGTCAATACTTCGACGGAGTCACCGCTGTTGAGAGCGCTTTCGAGAGGCACGAGTCGCCCGTTGACCTTGGCGCCCATCGTTCGGTGGCCGACTTCGGTGTGCACGGCGTACGCGAAGTCGACCGGAGTCGCACCAGCGGGCAGTCCGATGACCTTGCCTTGAGGCGTGAAGACGTAAACCTCTTTCGCGCCGATTTCGAAGCGCAGGCTGTCGAGGAACTCCCCCGGATCTTCCGTCTCGGCTTGCCAGTCCGTGATGTGGGCGAGCCACGCCATGTCTGCGTCGTCGCGATGCGTGCCCGAGTCTTCGCTCTTGCCGGCGTTGACGCGATCCTTGTATTTCCAGTGGGCGGCAACGCCGAACTCAGCGCGCTGATGCATGTCTTGAGTTCGAATCTGAATCTCGACGGCCTTGCCTTGCGGCCCGATGACGGTCGTGTGGAGCGATTGGTAGAGATTGAACTTCGGGGTCGCGATGTAGTCCTTGAAGCGACCGGGAATGGGGTTCCATCGCGCGTGGATCGACCCGAGCACGGCGTAGCAATCGCGTACCGTGTTGACAAGCACACGGATGCCCACGAGGTCGTAGATCTCGTCAAAGTCGCGACCGCGCACGATCATCTTTTGATAGATCGAGTAGTACTGCTTCGGGCGGCCCGCGACCGACCCCTTAATCTTCGACGCCTTGAGGTCTTCGTTGACGGCGTCGATCACCTCTTGAATGAATTGATCGCGTTTCGGGGTGCGCTTCGTAACGAGGCTCTCGATCTCGACATAGAGCTTGGGGTGCAGCACCGCGAATGACAGGTCTTCGAGCTCGAGCTTGATCGCCTGAATACCGAGACGGTGCGCCAGCGGCGCGTAGATCTCGAGCGTCTCTTGAGCCTTTCGGGTAGCGGATGCTTCGTCAACGAACCCCCACGTTCGCGCATTGTGGAGGCGGTCCGCAAGCTTAATCACGAGCACTCGGATGTCCTTGGACATCGCGACAATCATCTTGCGAACCGTCTCCGCTTGAGCGCTGTCGCCGTACTTGAGCTTGTCGAGCTTCGTGACCCCGTCGACGAGCATGGCAACTTCGTCACCGAAGTCAGCACGAAGCGCATCGAGGTGGTATTCCGTGTCTTCCACGGTGTCGTGCAAGAGCGCTGCCGCGATCGTCACGGCGCCGATTCCAAGATCAGCGAGAATTTGCGCTACCGCGACGGGATGCGTGATGTACGGTTCGCCACTCTTGCGTTCTTGCCCAGAGTGCGCCCGCTCGGCGGCGGCGTACGCTCGCTCGATGAGTGCGACATCCGCTTTCGGATGATGCGTTCGAACCGTCTTGATGAGGCGGTCGACGGCGCCCGCCGGTTGCGCGCGCGAAAACAGTCGGGGCAGTAGCGTGCGAAAAGACGCCGAGCTTTGCGTCGTATCCGTCATGCAGGTACCTCCTCACGCAATTCTAGGCCGCAGCGTGAAGTGGCGATTGCCTGTTAGCGCACGGCTCCCGACGTGGTGCGAGTTGCAACGGCTGTCTTCTTCTTGTCGTCCTTGATGACGATGGTTTCACTTTGGCGAAGCCATGCGTACAGCGGGGCGGCAATAAAGATCGTCGAATACGTACCGACCAGGATTCCGATGAATAGCGCAAGCGAAATGTCACGCAGGGTTCCCGCACCGAGCACGAATGCTCCGATGAAGAGAATCGACGCGACGGGCAACAGGGCCACGATCGACGTGTTGATCGAGCGCACGAGGGTCTGGTTGATCGCGAGATTGACGGATTCGCCAAACGTGCGCGCGGTGCCTTCACTCGTATTCTCGCGGATCTTGTCGAACACCACGACGGTGTCGTA
>JANNCX010000054.1:0-2089 GCA_031387145.1 Salinibacterium sp. | reverse complement strand
GGATGCCCGGCTCTCCGATGCCGTGACCGAGATCGAGTTCATCGCTACCGATGTGGTGGTCGAGACGCTCGATGAGGCCCTCGCGGCTATGGTTCAGCGGTTGCGCCCGGGAACAAACGAAACAACTTTCGCGCTCACCGCGACTGGTAATGCCCTCGTGCCGGGCGGTGAGACGGGGTTTCCTCTCGAGCAAGACGCGGCGTTTGTCAACCGTGTCGAAGTCGAGACCTCGTCAAGCGGCGTCGTGACGGGAACCTCGCAGACCGCCGACAACCTCGTGCGGTACGTTGCGATTCCCATCACGATGGGCCCTGAAGAGAACGGAACATTCGTGCTCGCCGTCGACATGGATGCGACGCTCGAACCCATCACGGAGGCCTTTCGCACGTTCGCGCTCGTGGCTCTCATCTCTCTCGTCGTCGTGGGACTCGTCGGATGGGTCGTCGCAGGTCGCCTACTGGCTCCCATCCGGCGATTGCGCGAGACCGCCGCGCGAATCACGGGTAGCGACGTGAGCGAACGAATCGAGGTAGCCGGCACCGACGACGTCTCCGACCTCGCGGGCACGGTCAACGACATGCTCGATCGGCTCGACGGTGCGCTCACTGGCCAGCGCCAATTGCTCGATGATGTCGGACACGAGCTCAAGACCCCGATCACGATCGTGCGCGGACACCTCGAACTCATGAACCCCGCAGACGCGAGCGACGTGCGAGCCACAGCCGCTCTCGCGATCGACGAACTCGATCGGATGAGTGGACTCGTCCGAGACATCTCAGAGTTGGCGCAATTGGGCAGGCCACTCCACGTGAGCCCGGAGCCGACCGACATCGCGGCGCTCACGGAGCGCGTGCGCATCAAGGCGAGTGCCCTCTCGACGACGTGCGAATGGACGTCAACACGAGTAGCGGGCGTCATCGCGCTCGTCGACCCCGATCGATTGACTCAAGCACTGCTGCAACTCGCTGCGAACGCTATAACCCACGGGCACGCGACATCCGTCGAAATTGGAAGCGCCGTTCGCGGCGATCGCCTCGAGTTGTGGGTTCGGGACGACGGAGTGGGCATTTCGGACGACGCTCAAGAAGTGATTTTCGAGCGCTTCCGTCGCGGAATCGTGGGTCGCGGTTCGACGGGCTCTGGACTCGGGCTCGCAATCGTGCAAGCAATCGCGACTGCGCACGGCGGCACAGCGATCGTGCATTCGCGGCCGGGGTTCGGTGCAACTTTCGCGATCGACATTCCGCTTCACATCGTTGAAGCAGAGGGGAAACAGGAGTGAGCCGCATTCTGATTGCAGAGGACGAGGAGCGAATCTCATCGTTCGTAGAGAAGGGCCTCACGGCCGCGGGCTACAGCATCGACGTGGTGCCAGACGGTAACCTCGCGATCGACCTCATCGTGGGCGGCGGCTTCGACCTCGTCGTGCTCGACATCGGCTTGCCGGGGGCCGACGGCTTCGAGGTCATGCGGCGCGTGCGGCGAGCGGGCGTGACGATTCCCGTCATCGTTCTGACGGCACGAACATCCGCTGAAGACACGCTCGCGAGCCTCGAGGGCGGCGCCAATGACTACATGCCCAAGCCATTCCGCTTCGACGAGTTGCTCGCGCGCGTGCGACTGCGGCTAGCGGATGCCGCCGACGGCACTCCCTCGAAGCTCACGGTCGACGGGCTGGAACTAGACCTACGCACGCGCCGCGCGATTGTCGACGGCGTCGAAGTGGAACTCTCGGCTCGAGAATTCGCTCTCGCAGAAGAGCTCTTGCGCAACGCCGATCGAGTGCTCAGCCGCGAACAGCTCTTGAGTCGCGTGTGGGGCTACGACTTCGACCCAGGATCGAACATTGTCGATGTGTACGTCGGGTACTTGCGCGCGAAGCTCGGCCCTGCCCACATCGAGACGGTACGCGGAATGGGCTACCGACTCAAGTGAGTCGATAGCCCATTCGCTATTCGAAAGAGACTAGTCGTTCGACGACCCCGAATTGTCGTCGTCGCCTGAGTCGTCATCCGAGTCATCGTCGTCAGAGTCGTCGTCCGAGTCATCGTCGTCGGAGTCATCGTCATCGCTGTCGCCAGAGTTGTCA
>JANNCX010000032.1:0-2098 GCA_031387145.1 Salinibacterium sp. | reverse complement strand
CGGCTCCAGAACGACGCGGGCGCGACCTGTCACTCGTGGTGTGGTCGACCACGATCGGTGCCGTTGTCGGTCCGAACCTCTTCGGCCCAGGGGAACTCATTCAGGATGCGTGGGGCCTCCCGCAACACACGGGATCGTTCGTGATCGCGATTGCGGCTCAAATAGTCGCGGCGCTGCTCTATTTCATTGCGTTGCGCCCCGACCCGCTGTTTCTTGGGCGCTCGACCACGGTCGACGGCGTCACAGTGAAAGACCCGGGGATCATCAAGAGTCAACGGGCACTCACGTTCGCAATCGCAACGATCGCCGTGAGTCACGCCGTCATGGTTTCGGTCATGTCGATGACACCCGTGCATCTCGTGTCGCACGGCGCGACCCTCTCGTTTGTCGGAATAACCATCAGCCTTCACGTCGCCGGTATGTTCGCGCTCTCGCCTGTGTTCGGGTGGGCGAGCGACCGGTGGGGCCGGCTTCCCGTCATCTACTCGGGACACGGGATGCTCGCAGCATCCGTCATCATCATCGGAGTCGCTCCCCTCGACATGGTGGCCGTGACAGTTGCACTCGCGTTGCTCGGCACAGGCTGGAGCGCCGCGACCGTCGCGGGCTCGGCGCTCGTCTCCGACCTCGTCACGGGCGACAAGCGGCTCGTCGTGCAAGGGCGCACCGACTCGATCATGAGCCTGTCGGGAGCGATCGGCGGCGCGTCAGCGGGTGTCGTACTCGCGCTCGTAGGTTACTCGGGCCTCGCGTGGACAGCGGGCGTGCTCGTGCTCGGGATGGTCGCGGCGGCCCTCGTCATGAGTTCGAGGCAGGCAATACCCCGCTACTAGCGGCGTCTTCGATCGCGAAGCGAGCCCAGTCCCGGTAGCCCGACGCGCTCGGGTGAAACAGATCCGTCGCGAAGAACCCCGCGGTGTACGGCGGGGGCGGAGGCGACATGTGCGCGGCGGGAGTGTTCGCGATGACGGCGCGAGCGGCATCCTCAAGGCTCATCGAGTGCACGTAGAGATTGAACTTGAGCGGATTCGGCAGCAGCTCGAACCGAAAGAACGCAGGCAAGCTCGACATGAGGATGATCGACTTGGGGTTAGAGGCGCGCAGGGAGGCGATGATCGAACGGATGTCGCGCGCAAACGCCCATCTCGACCGCAGCTTCAAGGCGTCGTTGGCTCCCACGGTCAAGAACACGATGTCGAAGGATTCGGATGCGACATCCCCGAGGTAATCGGTGATGATGTCGCCCGAGCTCGCGCCGTTCCTGCCGACTGCCCGCCACTCGACGCCGCGGCCCGTGAGCGCGCCGAGCTCGCGCGCGAGGTGACCCGCGAGGGCGTCGTTCTGCGTGGCCGCGCCGACTCCCGCCGCTGTGGAATCGCCCAGCACGAGTAAGCGCAGCGGCTCGGGGCCGGCAACCGTGCCGAACCATGGTTCCGCGGCATCCGGCAATCGCGGAGTATCGCGTCGCAACCTGCGGCCTTGAGCGAACAGCACGGGCGCCGCGGGGATCATGGCAAACCGACTCAATCTTCGCAACGCGCTCACTGCGCCATGCTAGCTAGGCTTTCGGCATGGATACGACAGGCATGGACACGACCGGGATCGACGCATTCATCGACGATCACGACTTCGCGGGAACTGTGCTCATCAAAAAGGGCAACGCGACGATCTTCGAGTCGGCGACTGGGCTCGCGACGCAGCGTTGGAGCATCCCCAACACCATAGACACACGCTTCGACTGCGCGTCGATCACGAAGCTCTTCACGAGCGTCGCCGTGTTGCAACTCGTGGGTCGTGGCGAACTCGACCTCGAGACCTCCATTCACCACTATGTCGACCTCGAGGGCACGACGATCGGCACCGATGTCACGCTCTTGCATTTGCTCACCCACACGAGTGGAATCGCCGACGACGCCGATGAAGAAGCGGGCGAAGATTACGCCGCGCTGTGGGTCGATAAGCCCAACTACTCCGTCATGCAGACGGTCGACTTTCTGCCGCAATTCGCGCACAAGGAACCGCTCGATGCCCCGGGAGTCGATTGCCGCTACTGCAACGTGGGCTACATTCTCGCGGGCCTTGCGATTGAAAAGGTCGC
>JANNCX010000031.1:0-6548 GCA_031387145.1 Salinibacterium sp. | reverse complement strand
GCGATGCCGCACGGACGGTGAGCCTGCTGAAGATTGAGTCGTCATCGTGAAGATCGCGGTGCGGATCTGCGCGATCGCGGCGTCGAGCGACTCGACTTGAGCCGTAATGAGGGCACCTCGAACCTCGCGCAACGCGCGCTTGCGCGCGGGGGAGCTTTCGAGCTCAGCGCAAGCCAACCCACGGGCACCATGCTCGAGTGGATAGCACCTATCGGTGGCACGCCGTGACAAGAGTATTTTTGGTCGACGACCACGAGATCGTGCGGCGCGGTGTTGCCGAGCTCATCAACGCCGAGGCGGACCTTGAGGTCGTAGGCGAGGCGGCCACCGCGCGCCAAGCGATCGGCCGGATCGCCGCGACGAAGCCAGATGTTGCCGTGCTCGATGTGCGCCTGCCCGATGGCAGCGGGATTGACTTGTGCCGGGACATCCGCTCGGCTCATCCGACCGTGCAATGCCTCATGCTGACGGCATACGACGACGACGAAGCGAGCTACGCCGCCGTCATCGCGGGCGCAGCCGGCTACGTGCTGAAAGACATTCGCGGCCTCGGTTTACTCGCGAGCATTCGGCGCGCGGCTCTCGGCGAGCAACTCGTCGACCGCGCGGTCTCGCGCCGCGTCGTCGAGCGCGCGACGCTCGCACACGATGCGGAGCTCGGCATGCGGGAGGGCCAGATTCTCAATCTCATCGCCGAGGGCATGACGAACCGACAAATCGGCGAGCAACTCGGGCTAGCCGAGAAGACCGTCAAGAACTACGTGTCTGGATTGCTCTCGAAGCTCGGCATGGAGCGACGCACGCAAGCCGCCGTGTACGCGGCCCGCAGGGCGACTCCGTAGCTCTCGGTAAGCGCGGGTGCTAGCGTCGATCGCATGAGCAACGATCGCTCGAGCTTCGACCCGCGGTTCGATCCCGCCTTTCAACGGGGATTCGACGGAGAAGTCGAGTCCTTCCCGACCGAGCGACTGAGCGCGCCCGCGATCATCGAGCCCACGACGATTGAGCCCGTGCTGAGCGCACCGGCGGTTACCGAACCGCAACTCATCGAGGTCGCCGCGCCGGATGCCCGTGGCCGGCGCATCAACCCCTTCCTTATCGCCCTCGGCGCTGTGAGTGTCGCGCTAATTGCCGGTGGGCTCTACCTCGTGTCACGGTTGCGCGAGCTCTTCGACAGCTCGCAAACGAACTCCGATTTCGACTTCGTGACGCTGCAAGTTGCCATGAACGCCGCGCCGCTCATCGTCGTCTTGGGTCTCGCGACGGCAATCGGGCTGGTCTTCATAGCGGCGGTGCGCTGGGACCGATAATGTAGGTCTCAAACGTGGGATGCCCTCAGCATTTGCGTGGTGTCAACCTGTAACTACTCGGTGTGCGTCGTGAGGACATGAGCGTGGCTGTGAGCGAGCGGGTCCAAGTGGATCTTGACGCTTTTGTCGCGAACGAATACCCCAAGGTCGTCGCGGCCGTCGGCCTCATCACGGGTAATCGGCAGGATGCGGCGGATGCCGTGCAGGATGCGATCGTCGGATACTTGGCGAAGCCGCCCGCGCATCCGGTCTCCAATGTTGCAGCCTGGATCACCGTCGTCGCGAGCAATCGCGTGCGCGACGGGTATCGAAGTGCAGGAGCGCAGCAGCGCGCGTTGGCGAAGATGGGTACTCCCGCCGAGGGAGTGGATGACGCGATCGAGTTGCTCGATATCGACGTCATGAACGCGCTCAAGCTGCTGCCGATGCAGCAGCGCCAAGTGTGCGCACTGCACTACTTGATGGACCAATCGGTCGAGACGATCGCCGAAGGACTTGGTGTCACTCAAGGCACCGTAAAGACCCAGCTGCATCGGGCGCGCAAAGCGCTCGCGGCACGACTGAGGAAGGAGGATCACCATGGCTGAGATTGATGTTCTGTTGAGCGCATCACTCAAGCGCTCTGCGCAACCGGGTGATGCCGCCGGTGTTGCCGATGCAATCCGTTCGCGGGTTGCCGCCGGCGACACCGGTGCTCCCGCCGCTTCGAGCGGCTTCGGCGGCGCAAAAGTCTTGAGCTGGCTACCGTGGGTCGGACTCGTTGTTCTCGCGGGCATCGGAGGGGGAGCGGCTGGCGCTGCCGGCGTCTTCGCCCCCGCGCCCGTTGCCGCCGCGCTAGCGAACCCGCCAGCTGCGGTTTCGATGGCGCCTACGTATTCGTGCCCAGGCGGCGAGATCGTCGGAAGCGTCGTCGCTGGCAGTCGAGTTCTTGCGCTTCAGCGGAGTGCGGATGACGCGTTCCTCGCCGTGCGCGACCCGTGGAATCACAGCTCCACGGTGTGGGTCAGCCGAGCCGACGTCGCCGTCGATGCCGATCAGGACGCCGCATCCATTCCCGTAGGCGCATGCCCCGTGATCACCCTCTCGGCGCCCGTCGTCGTGCCGCCACCGCCGGTTGAACCCGAGGACGACACAACTGCCCCGACGACGAGCGCGTCTGCGAAACCTGCCGTCATCACGATCGAGGGCTACTCGGCCTACTGCGGACCTGACATTTCGACCATCACCGTCGTCGCGACAGACAACGTTGGCGTCACCGAAGTGTGGGCGACCTGGGCTGGGGGACGGGACGCATTCACGGCGTCAGGCGACGTGTGGAGCCTGCAGTTCTCTGAGCCGGTCGATGCAATCTATGACCTCACGATCCTTGCGAGAGACGCAGCGGGAAACGTCAGCGATCCCAGCTACGTGACCATCGTCGTTGAATATTGCCTGATTTGAGATTGCGATGACCGTTCCGAAGTGGCTCATTCCCGTGCTGAGTGTCGTGGCGGCGCTTGCCGTCGCGGTCGCCGCTGCTTTTGTCGGCGCATCCCTCGTTCCCGATGAGCCAGTTGTTCCCACCGAAACCACGGTCGTGGCGCCCGTGCTCGCGCCACTCCCGACGACCGATGGCAAGCCGTCAAGCGACGCCGTGAGCGAGACGGTCGCTGAGGCACGTGTTCCGGTAGGCACGTCAGAGGATGCGCCCGATGCGGCCCTTGAGCGCCTCATCCCCTACCTTGCATCTGAAGACGACCCAATTCTCGCCCTCGACGAAGCCGAGCGAGCCGAGCCTGAAGGCCCCACGGACGACCCTTGCGCGACTGATGCCGCCCCGGCAGATTGCCCCGAGGGCCTCCACGGCACGATCCTTCCGCTCGTCGCGTCGCGCAGCCTGTTCATTCGCGCGCAAGCGTTTCCGCCAGCAAGCGGTGCCGTTGCCGACCCGCAGTGCGCCGTATCGAGCCCAGTCGAAGGTCAAACGCCCATCGGCATCGCGGCTTCTTCGCCCGGAGCTTTCACGCTCGAGTACTGGCCCGCTGCGCATCCCGGACTCGTGACCTCGGTTGTCTTTGAGTCAGACGAGACCGCGATCGCGGCGTTCGAAGCCGCGATGCTAACCGAGACCGACCCATTCGCTTTGCCCTACCAATACTTGTGCGGTGAGATCCCCACGACGACGGGTGTGCTCTACGCGGGGATGGTCACGGGTATTGACATCAACAGCTCGATCGCCACGACGGCCGTGCGGTTTCACTCGAGCGGTGACAGGGTGCACCCTGGCCTCACGATCTCACCCATCGGTGACAACCTGGTTTACACATCTGTGTTGCACACACCCGACGAGGTCGTTGACGTTCGTGCGACAACAATTGCCCCGGGAGGGGCAGTCGAGTGCGGCGAGCGCGGTGCAACGCCGCTTGAAGTGCATTCGGGCACGGGAACCGTGACCGAGGACCATCTCGAACGCAACAACATTCTGGCGGGAAACACCGAGCGCAACGACGTGCTTTTTGAAATGACAGAAGGTACGACTGCAGTCTTTTGCGCGAGTTGGTTCGATGCGGATGCCCCGAGCTTCGACACGGATCAAGCCACGTTCACGACCACGATCGTCGTCAACAGTCCCGACCTCGTGACGCCTACAGTGACGCTTGAGAGCGTGGACCTCGCTGGTGGCGACACCGTGACATCCGCGACGATGATTGCGCGTTTGGGGAGCCGGTATTGCGGCGGCGGAACGAACCTCGCGACCGTTCGCGTGCCCGACACGATTTGCCGCTACCCGAGCCGAGGCGTTACGAGTTGGGACGGCAGCGTGACCGTCGGAACGCGTATCGAGTTCGCGTCGGGAGAGGTAGTTCAGAACGATTTCGTCATGGCTCTCGGCAAGCGAACGTGTGGAGTCGACGGATGCCCCACTCCATCCGAGGCTTGGTACGGTGTTCCGCTCGCTGACGTGGGCACCGCGACGCTTCACGTCACGTGGGAGCTAGGCGCGAGCAATCGAGCAAACGGCTGGGGCATCGGCTTGCCGATCGATCGATCGCCGTCGGTTGAGTTGGATGACCTGCCGCAGTTGAACACCGACAACGACTTCGTGGCGGTGCGGCCGCCGGGAGCCATCAGCGAAACCGTCGGAACGACGATCGAGGCGGATCGCCCTGTCTCGTTCGTCGCTCGCCTATTCAGCCGCTCGGGTTCAACGCCGTGCACCGTCGGCACCGGTGTGACGACGGTGTCGGGTCGCGCAGAGAGCGCCGAGGCCATCCAGTTCTCGGGGCTGTGTCTCGGCGAGCACTACATCGTCGACGTGACCCTCACGGATGACGACGGCAACGTGTCGACGTGGGGCCCCGGTTTGCGGCTCACGACGGGCATTTGGCCGAGCGCCTATCTCGTCATCCCCGGCTTTGCGGGCACGGTGCGGTACGAGCTGTCAATAGCTGGACAGCGGAACACCTACGTTCAAGTTGCGCGCGTCACCCTCGGCGAAGACATCGTCGTGGATGCGGGCGACCAGTGCTTGGGTGAGCCACCCCTCATCGAGTCCGGATCGATCCCGCTCGCCGTTGCGACTGAGACCGCTGTAGTCGTCGACGTGCGTGTTCTCACCTCGGCCGCCGAATGGTCGCCCACCGATTGCGACACCCGACTCAACTTTTTGTGGCCGCGCGAGTCGACCCGCGTCGAGCTCGCGCTCGACGAACTGCTCATGCCCGACGGAGTCATCGTGAACATCGGGGGCACGTACGGTACCGTGCTCCACGTGTGGGTGGAGCCGCGTTAACCCCTACTTCTCGGGGTCGGCCGCGGGGGCATCCGCTACGCAGTCACCCCACAAGCCGACCCCTCTCCGAGCGGCTTGCTCTGCCCCCTGGGCGATGAGCGCCCAGTGCTCGTCGTTGAGCTGAACGCGCTCGGGCCGCACGTAACCGCTCGAAGCGAGAAACGCGTTGACGAGCATCCCGTCATTAGTCCACACATACATGAGCCAGCGCCCGTTCGCGTCGCGCTCGGTTTCGTCCGTCGCAACCCACGCGACGGCGCCCTCGGGCAAGATCGCCGTGAGTGCGGCTGCGGCCTCGACGGCGTAGCACTCGTTGGGAGTTCCGAAGTTGGGCGAATTGACCGACAGCAAGCGGGCCGTGATGTCGCCCCACTTTTGAACTTGAGCCCCCGGATGATCGACCGTGAGCACGACGGTGTCGCCACTCAAGACGTAGCGCACAATCGTGGGCTGTGCGTTGGCGGGAATCGGCGGGATAGACGACACAATCCCCCCGTAGCTCGGCCAGACGCCCGCGACTCTCGCGGCGCTCGACACGATGGCCGCGCTCGCCGCGAGCGCGAGTAGAGCGATCACCGCGGCCCGCCACCTCACAACTCGAACCTACTCCGTCGTGCGGCGGCGTGCCTATCAGAGGGTCAGGGCGCTTCGAAGGTCTGTGTGGGTGAAATCGTCGCCCATGAACAGCAAAGGTTGACCGGTGTCTTTCGCGAGCGCATACGCGAAGCAATCACCGAAATTCAGCCCAGCCGGATGCCCGCCGCTTTTGCCGAAGTCGCGATACGCCTGGCGCGCGATCGTAGCTTGACGAGCCGTGACGGGTTCGACCGATACTCCTGCCACTTGGAGGAGCTCGTCGAGCCGAGCGCTCAGCACGGGGTCGCGTCTGCTGTCGACGACGATTGAGGTTTCGAGGAGCGTGCCAGCGGAGATTGCGACGCTGTCGTTCGTCGTCAACGCTTTCGCGAACTGCTCAGCATCCGGCTCGCCGCTGAGTACCGCGAGCAGCGCCGAACTGTCGACGATCACCTCGGCAACCCCGACTCGTCGTACATCTCATTGCTTGTCAGAGAACCACCCGAGTTGCGAACGAGCTCGCCAGTCTCGTGACTGAGCGCCATGATTCGCTCGAGACGCGCATGTGCGCTTGCTTCGGCCACCAGTGCGCACAGCTTCGCGCGCACGGCACCTTCAACGGCTTCGGTTTGGCTCACACCCTGAAGTGTTGCAAGTTCGCGTACGAGAGCGTGAGTTCGCTCGTTCTTGATGTTCAAACCCATGTCTACCATTCTACTGTCGAATGGTAGACATGGGGTTAGTCGTCTTCGTCTTCGTCTTCGTCCTCGGCGAGGAAGCTGACGAAGTCGCCGAGTTCTGCCGTCGAGATCGAGTGCCCGAGGTCTTCGTAGATGCGCACGGTCGAGTCGGTGTGCTCGGGCATCCACGCGGCAGTCCGCTCGATGGCG
>JANNCX010000001.1:0-1870 GCA_031387145.1 Salinibacterium sp. | reverse complement strand
CCCGATTCGTGGGTAGCCCAGAATCGTTCCGATCGGGAAGGGCGTCGTGGTCGTCATGCGTGTTCCTTTTGAATATCGGCAAGAATTCCGACGCCCTGAAGGACCTCAAGAACAGCCTCGTGTTGGTTGAAGGTGTAAAGATGTAGGCCGGATGCTCCGCCCTCAAGCACGGCATTGGCAAGCTCAGTCGCGTGCGCGAGTCCGACGGCAGCTTGTGCCCCAACACCGGACGCCGCCGCGAGGTTGCGCTCTAGATCGACCGGGGTGGGTTCATCCGTCAGTTCGAGAATGCGCGCCAGCCGCTTCGAACTCAGCACTGGCATGATTCCGGGAAGAATGCGCATCGTGACGCCCGCGGCCCTCGCCTTGTCGACAAAGTTAACGTAGTCATCGGCAAAGAAGAACAATTGCGTAATAGCGAGGTTCGCGCCCGCTGCTTCTTTCGCAAGCAACGTATCTAGGTCTTGTTCGATCGACCGGGATCGAGGATGACCGTTGGGAAAAGCTGCCACGGCGATCGTGACCTTATCGCCGCTCGAGAGTCGCTTCGCGCCCGGAAACCCGGGAACATCGAGGAACGCAAACGGCGCACGCTCTTTCTGTACTCGGTGGATGAGCTGCACGAGCTCGCCCGCGCTGCCCAGATCCCCCAAGAAGCTGTCGCCCTCGCTTGCACCGTGCGGCGGATCGCCTCGCAAGGCGAGAAAACTCGTGATTCCGGCATCGAGGAACTCACGAATGAGCTGACTTGTCTGGGCATAAGACGACCCCACACACGTGAGGTGCGCCATGGGGTGAACACTCGTGTAGTCGAGCAAGTGGCGCAATACCGCGAGAGATGGCTCGCGAGAGGATCCGTTCGCGCCGTACGTGACCGAAATAAACTCGGGGCCGGCCGCGACCAGATGCCCCAGTGCCGAGTACAGAGACTCTTGCGACGTCGCCGATCTCGGCGGATACAGCTCGAAGGAGAACGTGGCGCTATCGCGACAAGCAGGATCTCCAGGCATCGTTTTAGTCTAGGGAAGTCATTGCTGAGGCGACGAAGTGTTACGCGACGAACTCCCGTACCTCATCGATGCGAGCGGGATGCACGAGCGCAGTCACGAGTGTTCCGCCGTCTTGGTAGTCCGTCGACAAGACGCGACCTTGCACGTGCAGCCTCGAAATGACGTCGCCGCGGTCGTACGGCACGAGCAGGGTCACTTCGACTTCGGGGGCCGGCAGGAGGCCTTGGATTCGTTCGAGAAGCTCGGCGAGTCCTTCTCCCGTGCGTGCCGACACAAAGATGCCGGATGGCTCGAGGCCGCGGATGAGAAGGCGCTGATCATCATCGGCGAGATCACTCTTGTTGAACACGACGATCTCCGGAATGCCGCGCGCACCGACTTCACCGATGACGTCGCGCACGGTCGAGAGTTGCGCCCCAGGGTCGGGGTGCGAAGCATCCACTACGTGCACGATGACATCCGCCTGACCGACTTCTTCGAGCGTCGACCGGAATGCCTCAACAAGCTGGTGCGGCAAGTGGCGAACGAAACCGACAGTGTCGGCGAGCGTGAACAGTCGCCCGTCAGCCGTAACGGATCGCCGAACCGTTGCATCGAGCGTCGCGAAGAGCGCATTCTCGACGAGCACACCCGCGCTCGTGATGCGATTAAGCAGACTCGATTTGCCCGCGTTCGTGTAGCCCGTGATCGCGACACTCGGCACTTCGAAGCGATTACGATTTGCCCGCTTCGCCTCTCGCGCAGGCGCGAACCCCTTGATTTGTTTGCGGAGCTTCGACATTCGCGTGTGGATGCGCCGCCGATCCAACTCGATCTTCGTCTCACCCGGACCACGGCTGCCCATGCCGTTGCCGGAGCCG
>JANNCX010000382.1:0-6102 GCA_031387145.1 Salinibacterium sp. | reverse complement strand
GATCGCGATCGACACAATCATCAACCAGAAGGCCAACTGGGAGTCTGGCGACACCAACAAGCAAGTTCGCTGCATCTACGTTGCCATCGGCCAAAAGGGTTCAACGATTGCGGCCGTCAAGGGCGCTCTCGAAGACGCCGGAGCGATGGAATACACGACGATCGTCGCTGCACCTGCATCCGACCCTGCTGGCTTCAAGTACCTTGCGCCGTACACGGGCTCGGCGATCGGTCAGCACTGGATGTACGGCGGCAAGCACGTACTCATCATTTTCGATGACTTGTCGAAGCAGGCCGAGGCCTACCGCGCCGTTTCACTCTTGCTTCGTCGCCCACCGGGGCGCGAGGCATACCCCGGTGACGTGTTCTACTTGCACTCCCGTTTGCTTGAGCGTTGCGCCAAGCTCTCCGACGCGCTAGGCGCGGGTTCGATGACGGGCCTCCCGATCATCGAGACGAAGGCGAACGACGTCTCGGCGTACATCCCCACGAACGTCATCTCGATCACCGACGGTCAGATCTTCTTGCAGTCTGACCTCTTCAACGCCAACCAGCGCCCCGCGGTCGACGTGGGAATCTCGGTTTCGCGAGTCGGTGGTGACGCTCAAGTCAAGTCGATCAAGAAGGTGTCTGGAACGCTCAAGCTCGAGCTCGCACAGTACCGATCGCTTGAGGCGTTCGCGATGTTCGCGTCGGACTTGGATGCCACGTCCCGCCGCCAGCTAGCGCGCGGCGCTCGTCTCACGGAGCTACTGCGCCAGCCGCAGTACTCGCCGTTCCCCGTCGAGAAGCAGGTTGTCTCGATCTGGGCAGGAACAAACGGCAAGCTCGACGAGGTTCCTGTCGAAGACATCTTGCGCTTCGAGAGCGAGCTGCACGACTTCCTTGCTCGCCACACGAAGGTTCTTGACACGCTCCGCGACACGAACGTGCTCGACGACGACACGACGAAGGCACTCGAAGCAGCAGTCGACAAGTTCAAGCTTGAGTTCCAGACGGGTGACGGTAAGTCGCTCATGTCTGTCGGTACCGAGGTGTTCGAGGAACTTCCGGCTGAAGAGATCGAGCAAGAGCAGATCGTCAAGCAGAAGCGCAAGAAGTAGGACTAGGACACATACGACATGGGAGCGCAACTTCGGGTCTACCGGCAGAAGATTAAGTCTGCCCAGACGACCAAGAAGATCACCCGGGCCATGGAGCTCATCTCCGCTTCGCGCATTCAAAAAGCGCAGCAGCGAGTGGCAGCATCCGGTCCTTATTCGCGTGCCGTGACTCGCGCAGTGTCCGCGGTAGCAACCTTCTCCAACGTCGACCACATCCTCACGACCGAGCCCGAGAAGATCGAGCGCGCAGCCATCGTGATCTTCTCGTCGGACCGCGGACTAGCTGGGGCGTTCAACACAAATGTTCTTCGTGAGTCGAGTGAGCTCGACGCTCGCTTGCGCGCGGAGGGCAAAGACGTTGTGCACTTCCTTGTCGGCCGAAAAGCCGCTGCGTACTTTGCGTTCCGCCGCCGCGACTCAGAAAGAATCTGGACGGGCGGCACCGACTCTCCCGAGTTCGAGACTGCCAAGGAAATCGGTGATGCAGTCGTCGCCAAGTTCTTGCAGCCCGCGAGCGAGGGCGGCGTCGACGAGATTCACATTGTCTACAACCGCTTCGTGAGCATGCTTGTTCAAGTGCCCGAAGTGGTGCGTTTGCTTCCCCTCGAAATCGTCGAGGGCGTCGAGGCACCGTCCGACAGCAGCGAAGTGTTCCCGGCCTACGAGTTTGAGCCTGACGTCGAGAAAGTTCTCGACGCACTCCTTCCCGTCTACATTGAGAGCCGAATCTTTAACGCGATGTTGCAATCGGCCGCGGCCAAGCACGCGGCAACCCAAAAGGCCATGAAGTCCGCGAGCGACAACGCCGACAAGCTCATTAAGGACTACACGCGACTCGCGAACAATGCTCGCCAGTCCGAGATCACACAACAAATTTCCGAAATCGTGGGCGGCGCTGACGCCCTGAGCTCGGCGAAGTAAGTTCAGAGAAAAAGGAAGCCAACAATGACTACCACCGCTCCAGCGAAGAAGACGACCGCGAAGAAGGCGACGAGCAATGCCACCGGCGTCGGTCGCATCGCGCGCGTCACAGGACCCGTCGTCGACATCGAGTTTCCTCATGACTCGATCCCGGGCATCTACAACGCACTGAAGACGACGATCACGATCGGTGCCGAGTCGACTGAGATCACCCTCGAGGTTGCTCAGCACTTGGGTGACGACCTCGTTCGTGCAATTGCGCTTAAGCCGACCGACGGTCTCGTCCGTGGTCAAGAGGTTCGCGACACGGGTGAGCCGATTACGGTTCCTGTTGGCGACGTCACCAAGGGCAAGGTCTTCAACGTCATCGGTGAGATTCTCAACGCTGACGCCGATGGCACCGTGGGCGGCGAGAAGGTTGTCATTACCGAGCGCTGGCCAATCCACCGCAAGCCACCTGCTTTCGACCAACTCGAGTCAAAGACCGAGCTCTTCGAGACTGGCATCAAGGTCATCGACCTTCTCACCCCGTACGTCCAGGGTGGAAAGATCGGCCTCTTTGGAGGTGCTGGCGTCGGCAAGACCGTGCTCATCCAAGAGATGATTCAGCGCGTTGCTCAAGACCACGGTGGTGTGTCGGTGTTCGCCGGTGTCGGTGAGCGCACGCGTGAAGGTAATGACCTCATCGCCGAGATGGAAGAAGCGGGCGTGTTCGACAAGACCGCTCTAGTCTTCGGCCAGATGGACGAGCCGCCGGGCACGCGTCTTCGCGTTGCGCTTTCTGCGCTCACGATGGCTGAGTACTTCCGCGATGTGCAGAAGCAAGACGTGTTGCTGTTCATCGACAACATCTTCCGATTCACGCAAGCGGGTTCAGAAGTTTCGACGTTGCTCGGTCGCATGCCAAGTGCCGTGGGTTACCAGCCGAACCTAGCCGACGAAATGGGTATCCTCCAGGAGCGCATCACGTCGACTCGTGGACACTCCATCACGTCGCTTCAGGCACTCTACGTTCCCGCCGACGACTACACCGACCCGGCACCGGCAACGACATTCGCCCACTTGGACGCAACGACCGAGTTGAGCCGCGAGATCGCCTCGAAGGGCCTCTACCCCGCGGTAGATCCGCTTACGTCTACGAGCCGCATCCTCGACCCGCGTTACTTGGGTGCCGACCACTACCGCGTCGCGACGAGCGTCAAGGCGATCCTTCAGAAGAACAAGGAACTCCAAGAGATCATCGCGATCCTCGGTGTTGACGAGCTTTCCGAAGAAGACAAGATCACTGTCTCTCGCGCGCGCCGTATCCAGCAGTTCCTTTCGCAGAACACCTACATGGCTAAGAAGTTCACGGGCGTCGAGGGTTCCACTGTTCCGCTCAAGGACACGATTGAGTCCTTCGACGCGATCACCCGCGGTGACTTCGACCACGTCGCTGAGCAGGCATTCTTCAACGTCGGTGGCATCTCCGACGTCGAAGAGCAGTGGGCGAAGATCCAGAAGGAGAACGGCTAGCCATGGCCGAACTCACTGTGAGCGTCGTCTCGGCCGACAACGAAGTGTGGTCGGGTAAGGCGAAGCAAATCATCGCTAAGACGGTCGTGGGTGAGATCGGTATTCTTGCCGGCCACGAGCCGATTCTTGCCATTCTTGCTGAAGGAAACGTGCGAATCACGACGCCTGCCGGCGATGTGATTTCTGCGACTGCCGACGATGGCTTTCTTTCGGTCGTCAACAACACCGTGACGGTTGTGGCTCGAAACGCCGAGCTGATTTCATAAGAGGAGTCCGCACATGCTCGTCGCAATGGCAGGTCTTCCCGGTACCGGCAAGTCGACGATCGGGCAGGTAGTAGCGAGCCGGTTAGGAATCGCGGTCGTATCGGTCGACCCTATCGAGACCGCGATTCTTCAAGCGGGCATCGGTGCTGATCAGCCGACGGGCCTCGCGGCATACCTTGTAGCCGAAACGCTCGCCGAGCGCGTACTCATGACGGGCTCGGGCATCATGGTCGATGCCGTCAACGCCGTCGCCCCAGCGCGAGAGCAGTGGGTCAACCTCGCACAGCGCATGAACGAGCCGCTGCGGTTCATCGAGGTGATTTGTTCAGATCCCGACCTACACCGCAGCAGAATTGAAGCGTGGCGACTAGGCATGCCGCACATCCAACTCACGTGGAACGCGGTCGAACAAAGCCTCGATGACTACGCAGAGTGGAGCGGCTCGGGCGCGGCGGTAGCGCGGATCACTCTCGACTCGGTCGACCCGCTCGGTGTCAACGTCGATCGAGCGATCGCCTTCCTCGAAAGCTAGTGCTCCTGCTACTACCCCCATCCGAAACGAAACGCGAAGGGGGAGCGGATGCCTCGTCGCTAGACCTCGCGGCACTCAGTTTTGCGCAACTTACGCCGGCGCGAAAGCTCACCCTCGCCGCCCTCACGTCACTCTCTCGCAACCTTGGAGCGTCAACTGGAGCCCTCGGGCTCGGCCCAACACAACGGTTCGAGATCGCTAGAAACCGAGCCATCCGAGTTTCGCCTACCATGGCCGCGATCGACCGGTACACGGGCGTGGTGTATGACGGCATCGACGCGCTAAGCCTCGGTCGCGACGCTCGAGCGTTCGCCACAGAGCATCTCGCGATCCATTCAGCCCTATTCGGCCTCCTAAAAGCTGACGATCCAATTCCTGCCTACCGGTTGTCCCACAATTCGAGGTTGCCCGGATTGTCACTTCGAACCGTGTGGCGAGAGCCAATCTCACGAGTATTGAGCGATCATCCCGGACTGATCGTCGACCTCCGATCTGAGTCATACGTTGCGCTCGGACCCGCACCGAAACACTCGGTCTACGTGCGTGTGGTTTCGGAGACAGCGGGCGGGCGGCGCGTGGCCCTCAGCCACTTCAACAAGAAGAGCAAGGGCGAGTTCGTGCGCAGCGTGCTACTCGCGGGGATCGACCACGACTCGGTGGACTCGTTGATTGCCTGGGCGACGGCGAGCGGCATCCGCTTGTCCAAGGGGCCCGAGGGCGAGCTCGAGTTAGTCGTATGAAGACGCGGGCTCACCCGGCGCGCCAACACCCCGCTACGTGATCGTCGACCATTCCCGTCGACTGCATGAGGGCATAAATCGTGGTCGGCCCGACGAATCGGTAGCCCACGCGGCGCAGTTCGGCGCTCAGCGCAGTCGACTCGGCGGTCACAGCGGGAAGTTCGCTGAGCGTTTTCGGTCGAGACCGCCGCGGGGGTGGCGCGAAGCTCCATATGAGTGCGTCGAGAGCTCCCGGCGCGTCGTGCGTAAGCGCGAGAGTCACGTGGGCGTTAGAGATCGTCGCTTCGATCTTCGCGCGATTGCGAATGATGCGAGCGTCGAGCATGAGCGCCTCGACGTCGATCGGCGCGAGCGCCGCGACGGTCCGCGGGTCGAAGCCGTGGAACACTTCTCGAAACGCCGGCCTCCGCTTGAGAATCGTGATCCACGAGAGTCCGGCTTGGAAGCCCTCGAGGCACAGCTTCTCGAAGAGCTCGCGATCACCGCGCAGGGTTCTGCCCCACTCTTCGTCGTGATACCGCGCGTACTCGGAGTCGGTACCGACCCAGGCACAGCGGGCGACACCGTCGTCACCCTCGCGAACGTCGTTCACGATCGGTGCTCGATGCCTTCGTGATCGAGGAGCCAGGCCTTCGTCGGGATGCCCGCGCCGGCGCTATAACCAGTGATGCGCTTGTTCGTGCCGAGCACCCGGTGACACGGCACGATGAGCGGAATCGGATTGGCGCCGACCGCCCCACCAACCGCGCGACCCGCGGTCGCGCGCCCTGTCGCGCCACCGATCTCGCCGTACGAGGCGACGCTGCCGAAGGGCAATCTACTGAGCTCGAGCCATACAGCTCGCTGAAACTCGGTGCCCTCGACGGCGATGGGTAGGTCGAAGTTGTGCCGCGCGCCCGCGAAGTATTCGGCGAGTTGCGCGACTGCCGTCTCGAGTACGGGCGCAGTGCGTTCGGGGAGGTCACCCCAGGGGAGGCCGCGGCCCCCTTCGATCGCGAGCGAGGTGATTGCCGCTCCGTCACTTGT
>JANNCX010000379.1:0-4550 GCA_031387145.1 Salinibacterium sp. | reverse complement strand
CGACATCCGGCGGCGCATTTGTCATGAAATCAGTTTAGCGCTAAGTTATTCGATTAGTTAGTAATCAACACCTCGAACATAAGAGAGCTATGCGCCGCCTCACAACATTCATTACCGCACGCAAGACCTCGTGGATCGTTCTCGTCTCAGCGTTGCTCATGACCGTTGCCGTTTTCGCACTCGGCTCGGGAGTCGATAGTGATACTTCGCCGGGAGTCGGGCTGCCGGATTCGGCGGAGTCCGCGCAAGTTGCGGCCGCTCAAGAGCTGCTGCCGAGTGCAGACTCGACGAGCGCGCTGCTCGTCTTCAGCCGCGATGGCGCCGAGTTGACGGATGCCGACATCGAGGCAATCACGGCGACCGCGAGTGAGCTCGGGGAGTTCTCGAGCGCCGACTTCTTGCCGCCGCCAAGTTTTTCTGAAGACGGAACGGCCGCTCTCGTCGTCGTTCCGCTCGACATCATTGAGGATGTCGCGGCTCAAAGCGAGCGCGCCGCCGAGCTTCGCGCCGCGGCAAACGCCGACTTGCCGAGTGGCCTCTCGGCACTCTTGACGGGTCCAGAAGGATTCGCCGTGGACATCGCCGCGGTGTTCGAGGGGGCCGACTTCACCCTCCTGTTGACGACTGTCATCGTTGTCGCGATTCTCTTGCTCGTCACCTATCGCAGCCCGTGGCTGTGGCTCGTACCGCTCGTCGTCGTCGGTCTGGCTGACGGCCTCGCGGGTATCGCAGCTGCGCGCGTTGCGGCGCTCGCGGGAATCACGCTCGATGCGTCGGTCACGGGCATCCTGTCAGTGCTCGTATTTGGAGCCGGGACCAACTACGCCCTCTTGCTCATCGCTCGTTATCGAGACGAGTTGCGTCTCGTCGAGGACCGTCGTGAAGCGATGGCTCGAGCAATCCGCGGCGCCGGGCCAGCGATAATCGCGAGCGGATCCACGGTCGTCTTGAGTTTGCTCACTCTCGCGTTCGCGCAGCTCGAGGGAAACCGAGCCCTGGGCATCGCGTGTGCGACTGGGGTCGTTGTCGCAATGCTCTTCGCGTTGTTCGTACTCCCCGCGGCGCTCTTGCTGTTCGGTCGCGGGTTGTTCTGGCCCTACATCCCGCGCTTCGGCACAGAGGGCAGCATGGAGCGCGGGGTGTGGCACAGCTTGGGTCTCAAGGTCGCACGCCGACCCGTCGCGGTCGCTATCGTCGGGGTGCTCATACTCGGAGGGCTCGCTCTCGCGGTACCGCAAATCAAGATCGGTCTCGCTCAGACGGAGCGATTCACGAGTGTTCCCGAAGCGGTCGTGGGCCAGCAAATCATCGCCGATGCGTTCTCTGCTGGCAGCGGATCTCCCGTAGTCGTCATCTCCACTTCAGACTTCGCAGTGGATGTCGCGGCCGCGGCCGAGTCTGTCGACGGCGTCGACTCAGCGACTCTTGGCGAGACGAACGGCGAGATCACTCAAATCAACGTCGTACTTGATGCTGCCGCCGAGACTCCCGAGTCGTTTGCTGCGGTCGAAGCGCTTCGAGCTGAGTTGTCGACGATAAACGGAGCGGATGCCCTAGTTGGCGGCCTCGACGCGCAAGCTCTCGACGTCAACCGCGCGCAGCAAGCCGACCAGGACCTCGTGATTCCGCTCATTCTCGGTCTCGTGTTCCTCGTGCTCGTGCTATTGCTTCGCGCGCTCGTTGCACCCGTGCTCTTGCTCCTCACGGTCGTCGCATCGTTCTTCGCGAGCCTCGGCGCAAGCTGGCTTCTGTTCCAATCCGTCTTCGGGTTCCCGGCGATTGACACAAACGTCGTGCTGTTCAGCTTCTTGTTCCTCGTGGCCTTGGGCGTCGACTACAACATCTTCCTCGTCACGAGAGCTCGCGAAGAGGCGCTCAATCACGGCACTCGCACGGGCATGATCCGCGCATTGTCGTCGACGGGTGGCGTGATCACGAGCGCGGGCATTCTGCTCGCGGCGGTGTTCGCCGTGCTGGGAGTGCTCCCGCTTATCACGCTCACGCAAATCGGAATCATCGTGTGCATCGGTGTGCTGCTCGACACACTGCTCGTGCGCACGCTCATTGTTCCCGCGCTCGCGTTCATCACGGGGGAGAAGTTCTGGTGGCCGGGCCGCGCAATCTCGGTGGGGGCCGAGGTGCGGTCGCGCTAGCCTCTCGAGCGGCGTGTCGGCAGCAAGACAGAGTTGGGGATGCCCCCGAGCCACGCGAGCGGTGAGAAATACTGCCCATCCACTCGAACTCCGAAGTGCACGCACAGTGACACGCAGTGCCCCTGCTGCACGACACCGACCGGGTCGCCACTACTCACGATGTCACCTGCCTTGAGCGTCGAAGTGACGGGCTCGTAGCTCGATAACACGCCACCGCCGTGGTCGATCGAGAGAACGGGCCGATCGACGACGGTTCCCGCGAAGTGCACGACTCCGTCGGCCGGCGCGAAGACTGTGCCAGCGGGAGCGCGGATGTCGATGCCCCGGTGACCCGCCGAATACGGAGTCTCGGGCGCGATGAAGGGCCGAAGTACTGACCGCGGAGGATCCACGGGCCACCGCCACACCTCGGTGCCGTTCGCCGGCCCTGCGGCGGCAAGCACGAAGAGGCTCACGGTGAGGGTGGCTAGAGCGCGTCGCATCCGTCGATCATCGATGAACGGGCCGTACCGGGATCGCTTGATCAAGCAATTGGGGAAAACCGGCGTGCAACCGGCGCGGGTGGGGAGCGGTGGTACAATTTTCGGAGCATCTCGAGCAATCGGGGTGACTACGCGTGTCCACAGACTGCATTGCAGTCGCGCACCGCATCCACCAGTCCCCACGAAGTATCGGGGCGGACGCGTGCGCGGGCACTAGGTTCCGCGCCGACCGGTAGCGGAAGAAAACTGAGTAGGTGTGTCCGCCGAGCGGTCGCGCCAGTTAAGGAGCACGGCCATGGCCGTTGTAACAATCCGCCAGCTGCTCGACAGCGGCGTTCACTTCGGACACCAGACGCGTCGTTGGAACCCGAAAATGAAGCGCTTCATTCTGACCGAGCGCTCGGGCAGTCACATCATCGATTTGCAGCAATCGCTCAAGCACATCGACGCGACATACGACTACGTCAAGGAGACCGTCGCACACGGCGGCACGATCCTGTTCGTTGGCACCAAGAAGCAAGCTCAAGGCGCGATCGCCGAGCAGGCTCTGCGCGTGGGCCAGCCCTACGTCAACCAGCGTTGGCTCGGTGGACTCCTCACCAACTTCCAGACGGTCTCGAAGCGCCTCGCGCGCATGAAGGAGCTCGAAGAGGTCGACTTCGATGACACCGCGAAGAGCGGCTACACGAAGAAGGAGCTGCTCATTCAGAAGCGCGAGCTCGTCAAGCTGCAGAAGAGCCTCGGTGGAATTCGCAACCTCACGAAGACCCCGTCTGCCGTGTGGATCGTCGACACCAAGAAGGAGCACCTCGCAATCGACGAGGCGCACAAGCTCGGCATCCCCGTCATCGCGATCCTCGACACCAACTGTGACCCCGACGACGTGCAGTACCCGATCCCGGGTAACGACGACGCGATTCGTTCGGTCGGCTTGCTTACGCGCATCATTGCGGATGCAGCTGCCGAGGGTCTCATTCAGCGTCACCAGAAGCCCGAAGAGGGCTCCGAGGTAGAGCCGCTCGCAGCATGGGAGGCCGAGCTCTTGGGCCAGGCTGAGGAAGCAACCGCAGCCCCCGCCGAGGCAGCAGCAGCCGAGGTTGCAGCTCCTGAGGCCGTAGCTGAGGTTGCCGCTCCCGCAGCAGCTGAAGTTGCAGCTCCCGAGGCAGCAGCCGAGGTCGAAGCTCCCGAGGCAGCAGCTGAGGTTGCAGCTCACGAGGCGGCCGCTGAAAAGGCTCCCGCAGCAGCAGCAGCAGCAGCAGCAGCAGCGAAGACCCCCAAGGCAGCACCCAAGAAGCCAGCCGCCAAGGCTGAGCCCACCAAGTAGCCCACACACGCAGCCCCACACACGCAGCCCCACACAGACAAAAGGATTCGAACGATGGCAGATTTCAGCCTCGCTGATCTCAAGACCCTGCGCGAGCGCCTCGGCACCGGCATGGTCGACAGCAAGAACGCTCTAGTCGAGGCAGGCGGTGACCTTGAGAAGGCCACTGAGTTGCTTCGACTCAAGGGCGCAAAGTCCAACGCAAAGCGTTCTGACCGTTCGACGAGCGAAGGTCTCGTCGGCGCGGTTGAGAGCGCGACCGCGACAACGATGATCGAGCTCGCGTGCGAGACCGACTTCGTCGCCAAGAGCGACAAGTTCATCGCGCTCGGCAACACCGTGCTCCAGGCTCTCGCAGACTCGGGCGCCGAGACGGTCGAGGCCGCGCTCGCGACCAAGGCCGGTTCGGCAACCGTTGAGTCGACGATCGCTGATGAAGCGGCAATCCTCGGTGAGAAGATCGAGTTGCGTCGTCTCGAGCGCCTTCCCGGCAACAAGTTCGCGGTCTACATCCACCGCACGAGCAAGGACCTCCCGCCGCAAGTTGGCGTTGTCGTCGCTTTCGACGGAGACGACGCAGACACGATCAGC
>JANNCX010000336.1:0-4420 GCA_031387145.1 Salinibacterium sp. | reverse complement strand
TATGCGTAGACGAAGAACACGCTGTTGGAAATCAGGGCGACTCCGGCGACGAGACCATCGAGTCCATCGATGAAGTTGATCGCGTTCATGACGAGCACAACCGCGAAGATCGTGATCGTGAGCGAAATGTAGGGCGAAACGATCGTTTGTCCGCCGATGGGTAGCGTCGAGATTTGCACGCCTTGCCACGCGAGCAGCCCCGCAGCGATGACTTGGCCCGCGAGCTTGGTCATCCAATCGAGATCCCAAATGTCATCGGCGACGCCAATGAGCACAATGATGAGCGCCGCACCGAGAAGGCCGAGCACTTGCCCCGGGTCGGCGAACACAAGACTCAGTTGCGGAATTTGGGATGCTGCGGCAAACGCAACAACGACACCGAAGAACATCGCGACGCCGCCCAGGCGAGGGGTCGGGCGCGTGTGTACGTCGCGCTCGCGGATCTTGGGGTACAACCGGTACTTCGTACTGAGCTTGAAGATGAGCACCGAGAGGCCAAACGTGACGATTGCCGAGATGCTCGTCACGAGGATGTAGAACGCTATTCGCATAGATCCGCCCCCACGAGCTCGCGAATCTCGTCGGACGGGATCGCTCCTTCACGGACGATGCGCAACTTGCCGTCGGGGCGACTGAAGCCAGTAGCATCCACAATCGTCGAGGGAACCGTGCCGCCTTCGCCCCCATCGAGGTAGATGGATGCCCGTTCGCCGAGGGCTTCGAGCGCGGCGGCGGCGGACGTGGCAGGCGGTTGGCCCGTGAGGTTCGCACTCGATACTGCGAGCGGGCCGGTCTCCGACAAGAGCTCGAGGGCAATGCGATGAGAAGGCATGCGCAGCGCGACCGTGCCGCGCGTTTCGCCGAGATCCCAGATGAGGGAGGGTTGCGCGTTGAGAATAACCGTGAGGCCGCCGGGCCAGTACTTCGCCACGAGCGTGCGCACGACGTCGGGAACTGACTCCGCAAGCGCATCGAGTGTCGGGATACCCGGGATCAGCACGGGCGGCGGCGACTGCCTCGAACGCCCCTTGGCGTCAATGAGCTTTTGCACGGCGCGGGGATTGAACGCGTCAGCGGCAAGGCCGTACACGGTATCTGTGGGAACCACTACGAGATCGCCTCGGCCGATCGCGGTTCTCGCGAGCCGCATGCCGGTGAGCAGCTCGGATTCGACCGAGCAATCGTAGATGGAGGCCATGTTCCCTTCATCGTACCGGTCGATTCAGTGCGAGACTGGGGAGCCCGTGGACCTCTATTTCTTTGACCTCGACAAGACGCTCTATGCGTACAACTTTCGGCGACGGCTGCCCGCGCTCGCTCTACTGACCGGCGCGAGTCAGTATCACCTTGCGCGAACGTGGTGGGCCGACGGCTTCGAGGCGCGAGCAGAGGTTGGCGAGTGGCCGACGTCCGACGAGTACCTCGACTCATTCGCGGAGGTCACGGGGACGCGACGCTTGACGCTTGCGGAGTGGGCATCCGCTCGAGCGCAAGCAATGACTCGAATCGACGGCAGCATGATGGCACTTCGCACAGCTGCGACCCTCGGAACCGTGTCGCTCTTGTCGAATAACCCGGCCGCGACGGCGAGCGCCCTGCCGATCCTCGCTCCTGATGTCGTCGACATCATGGGGCCCAATCTGCTCTTCAGCTACATGCTGGGGGCACGCAAGCCCGCAGCCGAGCTCTACGAGCGCGCACTCGCTCGCTTCGGGGTCTCACCCGAGAACGCCTTTCTCGCGGATGACTCGGCGGCGAATATTCGAGGCGCGCAAGCAGTCGGCATCACGTGCCACCATCTTGTAGCCGTCAACGGGGTATTTGGCACGGACGATTTGCTCGCTTCGGTCGAGAGGTTCGCTTCTCGATGAGTTTGCTTTTCATCTTCGATATGGATGACGTGCTGTACGACTACGACTGGCGCGTGCGAATGGCGGGCATGACCGCCATGACGGGTCACTCGCTCGATGAGCTTCGCCGCCTGTGGTGGAACGACCGCGGAGAATGGGCCGCCGAGGCTGGGGTCTTCGAGACGGCGCAGGAGTACTTGTCCGCGTTCGAGAGCGCCGTCGGGATGCCCGTGGACGAAGACGAGTGGGTGCGTGTGCGCGGCGCGGCCATGACCGTGTGGCCGGAGAGCCTCGAGGCCGTGCGCCGGGCATCTGCTCTCGGGCAAATCACGCTACTGACAAATAACGGCGCTCTTACGTCGAAACACTTACGCACACTCGCGCCCGAACTCGTCGACCTGTTTGGCGACCACCTGTTCACGTCGAGCGACTATCGTGCGCGCAAGCCGAACCCCGTCGTGTTCGAGCGCGTACTTGAGTCGTACGGGGTGGATGCGAGAGACGCGTTCTTCGCCGATGACATGCGAATCAACGTCGAGGGCGCAGCGAGTATCGGCATCAGTTCGCACCTGTTTAGTAGCCCGGCCGCACTCCGCGCGGCGATCGAAGATTTCGCGGCGAAACGCTAGCGCAATGCAGTAGTCGCGCGATCGCGACCGAGCAGATCGGGGTGGTGCGCAATTGCGCTCCACCCGTCACGCTCAAGTAGGGCAGCGATCTGAGCGGCTTGAAGTTCGCCGTGCTCGAGCACAAGAGTGCCGCCCGCGTGCAAGAGTCGCCACGCGGTTCGGGAGACTTGCGCAACGACGTCGAGCCCGTCTTCTCCGCCGTATAACGCAAGCTCGGGGTCGAAGAGTTGCACTTCGGGGTCACGCGGAACCGCGCCCGTGGGAATGTAGGGCGGGTTCGAGATGACGACCGCGACCGTGCCGTCAAGCTCTGGAAGTGCGAGTGCAAGATCCGCGAAGACCGCTCGAGCGTTCGGTGCGTCCGTTTTCGCGAAGTTCTGTTTTGCCCAAACGAACGCACTGGGCGACACCTCAACTCCGTAGATCAACGCACGGGAAACCTCGGTCGCCATCGCGAGCGCTATCGCGCCACTGCCCATGCCGAGATCGACACCGATGGGCTCGGGCGTCGCGGAAGCGTGCAGCGCATCGATTGCAAGTTGCGCCACGACTTCGGTCTCGGGTCGCGGAACGAAGACTCCCGGGCCGACCGCAAGTTCGAGCCGCCGGAAGGCAGCGACACCAGTGATGTGCTGCAACGGCTCGCGGGATGCGCGGCGCTCCACGAGGGCGCGAATCCGCTCCTCGTCGTCGGACGTGAGCTGGGCACGAGTGACAGCTTGGGCTTGCACTCCACCACGACTGATACCCAGCACGTGGCCCACCAGGAGTTCTGCATCCACTCGTGGATTGGCAACCCTAGCAGCCTCGAGGGTACGAATCGCTTCGTCGAGAGTTTCAGAAATGTTCATGACGGGTTTCGATACAGCCGTTGGCCTACTCAAACCGGCTATGTCAGCCGGCGTCTGTGCCGAGATCGGCGAGACGAGCTTCTTCGTCGGCGATGATGCACGACTGGATGACGGGCTCGAGAGCACCATTCATGACGCCGTCGAGGTTGTAGGCCTTGTAGCCCGTTCGATGGTCGGCAATACGGTTTTCGGGGAAGTTGTAGGTGCGAATGCGCTCCGAGCGATCCATCGTGCGGATCTGACTCTTGCGGTACTCGCTCGCTTCGGCATCGGCCTCTTCTTGATAACGAGCGAGGATGCGCGCGCGTAAAACACGCATTCCGGCCTCGCGGTTCTGAAGCTGAGACTTCTCGTTTTGCATCGCGACGACAATGCCCGTGGGGATGTGCGTGATGCGCACCGCAGAGTCGGTCGTGTTGACGGACTGCCCGCCGGGGCCGCTCGAACGGTAGACGTCGATCTTGAGATCGTTCTGGCTGATCTCGACTTCTTCGGGCTCATCGACCTCGGGAAACACGAGCACCCCCGCGGCCGACGTATGGATGCGGCCTTGCGACTCGGTCGCAGGCACACGCTGCACGCGGTGCACTCCACCCTCATACTTGAGGTGTGCCCAGATGCCCTCGGCCGGATCCGTCGAGGTGCCCTTGAACGCAACTTGTACGTCTTTGATGCCGCCGAGATCGCTCGAGGTCTGCTCGATGATCTCGGTCTTCCACTTCTTAGACTCCGCGTAGTGCAAGTACATGCGCAGAAGATCGCCGGCGAAGAGAGCAGACTCCGCGCCGCCCTCGCCCATCTTGATCTCCATGATCACGTCGCGAGCATCGTTGGGGTCCCGCGGAATGAGCAATCGCCGGAGCTTCTCTTGCGCGGCATCGAGCGACTCGGTGAGCCCGGGAAGCTCTGCCGCGAACGACGCGTCCTCAGAAGCCATCTCGGTCGCCGCCTCGACGTCGTCGGTCAGCTGACGCCATTGAAGATACGCGGCAACAATGCGCGAAAGCTCGGCATACCGCCGGTTGACCTTCTTCGATCTGGCCGGGTCTGAGTGGAGTTCTGGGTCGGCAAGCTGGCCCTGGAGCTCATC
>JANNCX010000244.1:0-1525 GCA_031387145.1 Salinibacterium sp. | reverse complement strand
GTTACGGCTACCGTTCCGTCGCTCTGAAAGACGAACGTGGTGGCGTCGCCGTCGGAGTCCGTTCCGCTCCACGACGTGTCGACGAGATTGACGTCATCGGCCGAGGTATTGCCTCCGCCGTTTCCGAGGAGGCTGCACCCGCTCAGCGCGAAGAGAAGTGCTGCAGAAATGGCTGTAACACGAGCAACTCGATTGATTTTCATGACCGAATTATAGGCGCCACGCTTACAAGTGACTAGCGAAACACCGACCCACTTGAGGGAGAAAGTGCAGCGGCTACCGCGGCGGAAACCGTGGATCCGGAATACCCGCGCCGCATGAGAAATGCACCCAATCGCCTCTTTGCTGTCGTTGCATCGAGGTACGCGAGTTGGCCAGCTCTCTTGACGGCGACATCGATTGCGCGCGCGAGATCGTCGTCGTCAAGTTCACTAATCGCCGACTCGATGGCCGCGTCCGTCAACTTTCGGCGACGAAGCTCTGTCGTGAGCGCGCCGCGCCCGAGGTTCTTTCGATCGCGTAGCGTTCGCACCAGGGTCGCGGCCAGCGCACCGTCGTCCAAGAGCTCGACGCTCTCCAGTCGAGAGATCTCGTCGTCGATTATCGCGATCTCGAAATCTCTTCCTCGGAGGTATTCGCGCATCTCGTGAGACGACATTGCTCGGCGCGCGAGCGCATACATGCTCACGTTGCTCACCGATTCAAAGCGCCCGGTTCGCTCTCGAGGCTCGGCGTCGGGAGCCTCCTCCGATACCAATGCTGCTCCCGTCGGTAGGGCCACTGGCGCATCTGTCGACACGCCAACGTACGGGCCGCCGTTGGCTTCAGGCTTGCCGAAGAGCCACGTAACGGGGGCAATTCGATCGGTATCGGAGGAGTCCACGACTACTCGCCTACCGCTTTAAGGAGCTGCCCACTTGCGGGCTGCCCACTTGCGGGCTGCTGACTCGCGGACTGCTCACTCGCGACGGCATCTTGCTCTACAGCCATCACTGGAGCTTGCGCCGCTGCTTTGGCTTCTTTAGCGTCGGCGGCCGCTGCTGCCGCAAGTGCTGCTGCGGCATCCTTCGCTTGAGCCGCCTTCGCCTCTGCTCCTACGCCGAGCTTGTACATGATCTTCTGTTCGATATCGAGCGCGATCTTCGGGTTCTCGAGCAAGAATTTGCGCGAGTTCTCTTTGCCCTGGCCCAATTGGTCGCCGCCATAGGTGTACCAAGCGCCCGACTTGCGAACGATCTCGTGTTCCACACCGAAGTCGATCAGGCTGCCTTCTCGCGAAATACCCGTTCCGTACAGAATGTCGAACTCAGCTTGCTTGAACGGCGGAGCCATCTTGTTCTTGACGACCTTGACGCGTGTGCGGTTTCCCACGGCGTCAGTGCCATCCTTGAGCGTCTCGATTCGACGGATGTCGAGCCGAACAGAAGCGTAGAACTTGAGAGCCTTGCCGCCGGCTGTCGTCTCGGGACTTCCAAAAAACACACCGATCTTTTCGCGCAATTGGTTGATGAAGATCATCGTCGTG
>JANNCX010000235.1:0-4744 GCA_031387145.1 Salinibacterium sp. | reverse complement strand
TCGACGCGGGATTCCGGGCGGACTGGGACGCTGCGGCAACCGACGCGCAGCGCAAGCGCGCGGTCGTCGACCAGGTGGCGTCGCTCACGGATCAGTCCGCTGCCGCTTGGCACAAGCGGCTGGTGGGTTAACCCAGCCGAGCGTCGCGCCCTTTTCAGGAGGAGCGGGCATCCGCTTGGATAGTGCAGCCGCAGCCCCGCGCCTCCTGAAAACGGAGCGAGACCCCAGCCGCCATCCTCCTGAATCAGCAGGTCTCCGCCCGACCGTAGAATCAACTCGTGGCAGGCCTCATCAAGCGCAGCGATATCGATGAGGTTCGCTCGCGCACAAACCTCGCCGACATCGTGGGCGACTACGTGAGCCTCAAGAGCGCTGGCGTCGGCTCGATGAAGGGCTTGTGCCCGTTCCACGAGGAGCGCAGCCCGAGCTTTCACGTTCGCCCGCAAGTCGGCTTCTACCACTGCTTCGGCTGCGGCGAGGGTGGCGATGTATTCTCGTTCCTGCAGAAAATGGACCACGTCTCGTTCTCCGAGGCCGTCGAGCGCATGGCGGCGCGGCTCGGGTATGAGCTGCATTACGAAGACGGGGGAGCCGCGACCGACCACGGCAATCGCGCGCGCATCCTCGCGGCAAATCAGTCGGCGGCCGAGTTCTTCGTCGCGCAACTCAAGACTCCAGACGCCGAACCCGGCCGTGCTTTCCTCGGTGAACGCGGGTTCGACCAGTCGGCGGCCGAACGGTTCGGTATTGGATTCGCTCCGCGCGGTGGCCTGCTGAGCAAGCACCTCAAGGGACTCGGGTACACCGAAGAAGAGCTCGTGACGGCGGGGCTGCTTGGCAAGGGCGACCGGGGCGACGTGTATGACCGGTTCAGGGGTCGCTTGGTCTGGCCGATTCGGGATGTCACGGGCCAAACCCTGGGCTTCGGCGCTCGAAAACTGCTCGACGACGACAACGGACCCAAGTACCTCAACACGCCAGAGACGCCCGTGTATCACAAGAGCCAAGTGCTCTACGGGCTCGACCTCGCGAAGCGAGACATCGCTCGCGGCCGCCAAGTCGTCGTCGTCGAGGGCTACACCGACGTCATGGCGTGCCACCTCGCGGGCGTCACGACCGCCGTCGCGACGTGTGGCACGGCGTTCGGGGTCGACCACATCAAGATCGTGCGGCGCGTCATTGGTGACGTCGACAATGCAGACACAACGGGCACGGGCGAGGTCATTTTCACGTTCGACCCCGACGAGGCAGGCCAGAAGGCCGCGAGCCGAGCGTTCGCCGAGGAACAGAGATTTGCCGCACAGACCTTCGTCGCGGTAGCGCCCGACGGCCTCGACCCGTGCGATCTGCGACTCAAGATGGGCGACGATGCCGTGCGCCGCCTTATCAAGACGCGCAAGCCGATGTTCGAATTCATGATTCGCCGAGTGCTCGTGGCGCACGATCTCGAGACGGTTGAGGGGCGGGTGGCGGCGCTGCGCGCGTCCGCGCCCGTTGTCGCGGGCATCCGGGATCAGTCACTGAGTGTGGGGTATGTGCGCAACCTCGCGGGGTGGCTCGGGCTCGACCCTGGCGAGGTGCAGCGCGCCGTGACATCCGCTCGCAATTCCAGCGGACTGAGCACGAAGCCGCCGAGGCAAGCGCAAGCGACTGAACCCGAGCCAGCGCCACCCGTCGACGGTCCCGACCTCATGAAGCTCGCGACCGACCCGGCGACGCGGCTCGAGCGTGACGCCCTCATGGCGATCTTGCAGCACCCAGACGCGGTCGGCGCCGAGCTCATCCGCCGAGCGTCAGGGGTCGCGTTCGTCGACAACACGCTCGCAGTGATTCGGGATGCCGTCGCCACGAGTCTCGAGCATGTCGCCGAACCCGACTGGCTCACGCGCATTGCCGCCGAGGTGCCCGCGCCCTTCGCGACGCTCGTGAAGCAATTGGGGGTCGCGCCGATTCCCGAGCGCGAGGAGCTCATCGCGGTCTATTGCACGGGCGTTACGTCGGCCCTCATCGACAGGGACTTGCTGCGCCAGAAGCGTGATCTGCTGGGTTCGATGCAACGGCTGGATGCGGCATCCGAACCCGACAAGTATGCGCAAGTACAGCGCGACCTTGTGCGAATCGAAGCGGACAGACGCGAACTCCGCGGCGACTAACGCCCGGGCATCCAGGACTACATCGCGATGCCGGGCTAGTTGATTGTTCGTACGCGAACGTTACGGTCCGATAAATTTCGCGGGCTTTCTCGGAGACACCGTTGGGATGTGTTACTACTTACATACGTCACTGCCGACGCAACACAAGCGCGCCGCTGCAGTGTGAAACCCACAAAGGAAGAGGTCAACGGATATGACATCCGCACTCAAAAGTAAGCGCGCACTCGCTGTGCTGGCAGGATCTGCGGTGTTCGCACTCGCTCTCGCAGGCTGCACGCCTAGCGACGGTGGCGGCACCGGCGATGGTTCGATCCTCGTCGGAACTACCGACAAGGTGGTTACCCTTGACCCCGCCGGTTCGTACGATAATGGTTCGTTCTCGGTTCAGAACCAGGTGTTCGCATACCTCGTGAACTCTCCGCTGGGCACTCCAGACGTCGAGCCAGACCTTGCCGTATCGGCCGAGTTCACGGCTCCCAATGACTACACCGTCACGCTCAAGCCCGGCTTGAAGTTTGCTAACGGCCACGACCTCACTGCGTCTGACGTTGCGTTCTCGTTCGACCGCACGGTTGCGATTGCTGACCCCAACGGAGCCTCGAGCTTGCTGTACAACCTCGAGTCAACCGAGGCAGTCGATGACACGACCGTCGTCTTCCACCTCATTGCGGCCGAAGATCAGGTGTTCCCGCAGATCCTGTCGACGTTCCCCGGATTCATCGTCGACGAGGAGGTATTCTCGGCAAGCGCGCTCACACCGGACGCCGACATCGTCGCGGCCGAGGCGTTCAGCGGCCAGTATTCGATCGCTAGCTACGACTTCAACAAGACGATCGAATTCGTGCCGAACCCCAATTACGACGGATTGCTCGGCCCGGCCGAAAACAAGTCGGTCATCATGAGCTACTACGCGGACTCGTCGAACCTCAAGCTAGATGTTCAACAGGGCAACATCGATGTTGCGTTCCGCACGCTTTCCGCGACCGACATCTCTGACCTTCGCGGTGAGAGTGACGTTGTGGTTCACGACGGTCCAGGTGGCGAGATCCGCTACATCGTGTTCAACTTTGACACGCAGCCGTACGGTGCCACGACAGCGGAAGCTGACGCTGGCAAGGCGACGGCGGTACGTCAAGCTGTAGCGTCGCTCGTTGACCGCGCCGAGATCGCCGATCAGGTATACAAGGGCACATACACGCCCCTCTACTCGTTCGTACCAGCTGGATTCACCGGCGCGACCGAGGTACTGAAGGACTTGTATGGCGATGGCAATGGTGGCCCGGATGCGGATGCTGCTGCTGCACTTCTCGCGGATGCCGGTGTCACGACTCCTGTCGCGTTGAGCCTGCAGTACAACCCGGACCACTACGGCCCGTCGTCGGGTGACGAGTACGCGCTCGTCAAGAGCCAGCTCGAAGCATCCGGCCTGTTCACTGTCGACCTCCAGTCGACTGAGTGGGTTCAGTACTCCGAAGACCGCACGGCTGACGTGTACCCGGCCTACCAGCTCGGCTGGTACCCGGACTACTCGGACGCAGATAACTACCTCACGCCCTTCTTCTTGAAGGCGAACTTCCTTGGTAACCACTATGACAACCCGGAGGTCAACGAGTTGATCCTCAAGCAGGCCGTCACACCGGATCCTGCGGAACGTCAGGCCGTTATCGAAGAGATTCAGGCGAAGGTTGGCGCTGATCTGTCAACACTTCCACTGTTGCAGGGTGCGCAGGTTGCCGTGTCGGGCAAGGACATCAGCGGGCTTGTGCTCGATGCGTCGTTCAAGTTCCGGTTTGCAACACTCGTCAAGGGCTAACCGTTAGCGACTAGAGTCGCTCACACCTAGCTAGCGATGGGCGGTCCGCGGGTCCGCGGGCCGTCCATTCGCCTTCTCTCGACGATGTAAGGCAGCGTTGACTACCATCGAACCCGCGGTCGCAGTGCCGCCCGCACAACCGCCTCGATCCCGGTCGGGCGGCAATAAGCTCCTCCGATTCATCATCGTGCGTTTCTTGCTCATCTTCCCGACGATCTTGATCCTCGTGAGCATGGTGTTTGTGCTCATGCGTACGATCGGCGACCCCATCACGGCCGCGCTCGGCGGGCGCTTGCCTGCCGATCAACTCGCGGCTCGCATTGAGGAGGCCGGCTACAACCGGCCGATCATCGTGCAGTACTTCGAATACCTCGGGCAGATATTCACCGGCAACTTTGGCACGACCCTCACTGATCATCAGCCCGTGATCGACTTGCTCGTTCGGTATGGCGGTGCGACGCTGGAGCTCGCACTGTGCGCCCTTGTTGTTGCCTTCGTTGTCGGCATTCCACTGGGGATGCTCGCCGCATACTTCAGGGATAAGTACACAGATGCCGTGCTTCGCGTCATGGCGATCCTGTTCTACGCGACGCCCGTATTTTTCGCGGGACTCATGCTCAAGCTCGTGTTTTCGGTCTGGCTTGGCTGGTTGCCGGTCGCCGGTCGCGCATCCATTCGCACTGAGTTGGAGCTCACCAAGGTCGACAATCCCACCGGCCTTTACATGATCGACGCTCTCGGGACTTCTGACCCGGCGGCGGTGTATCTCGACTTGCTC
>JANNCX010000209.1:0-2577 GCA_031387145.1 Salinibacterium sp. | reverse complement strand
ATCGACGTGTCGCCGAAGCAACTCACGGCTGTCGAGATGGAACTCGCGTCGCTCGACGAACTCGGCGTCGGCCGCCCCGAGATCGACGTGCAGAGTCTCGAACTACCCGAGCTTGAACTGCCGGGCATTGCGCCCGTCGTCAAGAAGCCGAAGACCGCTTAGGCGTTGATCCGTTCGGGCATCGAGCCACTAGTCGTCGAGCCACTTCGCCGCGAGGTGGTCGGCGTTTACGCGACGGATCGTTCCCGATCGCGACCGCAAGACAATGCTCTCGGTACGGATGATCGGACCCATGCGGCGCACGCCGTTGACGAGGCCCCCATCCGTGACTCCCGTAGCGACGAAGAACGTGTTGTCGCTCGCGACTAGCTCGTCTGCACCGTACACGTAGTCGAACTTGAGTCCGGCATCCGCACCGCGCTGGCGCTCTTCGTCTGTCTTGGGCATCAGAATGCCTTGGATGAACCCGCCGATTGCCTTGAGCGCGCACGCTGTAGCGACGCCCTCGGGGCTACCGCCGATTCCCACACACATGTCGATTCGAGTGCCGTACATCGCGGCATTGATCGCGCCCGCGACGTCACCGTCGAGCATGAGCCGGGTGCCCGCGCCTGTCGCTCGAATGTCGTGGATGAGTTGCTCGTGCCGCGGCCGGTCGAGCACGGCCACGACAATGTCATCGACGCGCTTGTCCTTCGCTTTCGCAAGCGCACGGATGTTCTCGCCGATCGGATTGCGGATGTCGACGACCCCAATGCCCTCGGCTCCCGTCGCGATCTTGTCCATGTAGAAAACGCTCGAAGCATCGAGCATGCTTCCGCGATCGGCGACCGCGATCATCGAGATCGCGTTTTGCCTGCCCGCGGCTGTCAGCGAGGTTCCATCGATCGGGTCGACGGCAATGTCGCAAGACGGACCGTTACCCGTGCCGACGTGCTCACCATTGAAGAGCATGGGGGCGTTGTCTTTCTCACCCTCCCCGATGACGACTACGCCGTCGAAGTCGACCGTGCCGAGAAACTTGCGCATCGCGTCGACGGCAGCGCCGTCGGCTCCCAGCTTGTCGCCCTTGCCGATGAATGGAACGGCGCGGATGGCCGCGGCCTCGGTGGCCCGAACGAGTTCCATCGCGAGGTTGCGGTCGGGAAGCGCAAACAGCGTTCCGGGATCAGTAGGCAGCATCTAAACATCCTGTAATCGGGCGAGACGCTGTGGTGGGGTTCGCCTGGGGAACCAACGCGGTCTTAAGCCTATCGCCCGGCGGCACGCGCGGGCGGTGGCTAGACTTTCACCGCTACCACCACCGCACAAGGAGACTCGCAATGCCCGTTGCCACCCCAGACCAATACGCCGAAATGCTCGACAAGGCGAAGACACGCGGCTTTGCGTATCCTGCGATCAACGTGTCGTCGTCGTCCACGATCAATTCGGTCCTGCAGGGGTTGAGCGAAGCGGGCTCCGACGGGATCATTCAGGTGACAACGGGTGGCGCCGACTACTTCGCGGGCCAGACCGTCAAGGCACGCGCATCCGGAGCACTCGCATTCGCGGCATTCGTGACCGAGGTCGCCAAAAACTACCCCGTCACTGTCGCGCTCCACACCGACCATTGCCCCAAGGATGCCCTCGACGGATTCGTGCTCCCGCTGATTGCCGCATCTGAGGCTGAGGTCAAGGCGGGTCGCAACCCAATCTTCCAATCGCACATGTGGGACGGATCGGCCGTGCCGCTCGCCGAGAACCTCGCAATCGCGACGGACCTCTTGCCGCGCATGAAGGCCATCAACGCGATACTCGAGGTCGAAATCGGCGTCGTCGGTGGCGAAGAAGACGGTGTGAGCCACGACATTAATGAGCACCTCTACACGAGCCTCGATGACGCGATCGCGACTGTCGAGGCGCTCGGCCTCGGTGACCAGGGTCGCTACATGGCTGCCCTCACGTTCGGCAACGTGCACGGCGTGTACAAGCCAGGCAACGTGAAGCTCAAGCCGGAATTGCTCGGCACGATCCAAGCAGGACTCTCGGCCAAGTACGGCACGGGCGCAAAGCCTCTCGACCTCGTGTTTCACGGCGGGTCGGGATCGACCGACGAAGAGATCGCGATCGCGGTGTCGCACGGTGTCATCAAGATGAACCTCGACACCGACACGCAATACGCATTCAGCCGCTCGATTGCTGACACCGTGCTTCGCAACTACGACGGTTTCTTGAAGGTCGATGGCGAAGTCGGAAACAAGAAGGTCTATGACCCGCGCGCGTGGGGCAAGATCGCCGAGACGGCCATGGCGGCGCGCGTTGTTGAGGCCACGAAGCAGCTCGGCTCGGCCGGGCACTCGGGCAACTAGCTCTCGCGAGAAATCCGAAACGAGATGCCGTCGCGACCGACGGTCAGATCGTCGACAGCAGTTTTGAGAGTGAGATAGTACGGCGCGAGGTGCATGATTCGTCGCCCCTCTGGCAGCGCCATGTCGAGGCTCACACCAACTGCCGTTGACCCGTCCGGGCCCTCGCGAAGGTCGATCATGAGGGACTCGTTATCGGTTCCTGGCGTGTGAATGATCGCTTGCAGGAGAC
>JANNCX010000207.1:0-4714 GCA_031387145.1 Salinibacterium sp. | reverse complement strand
ACGTCGAGCCAGCGCTCCCCCGGCACGATGGGCCGCGCGCGACTCAGTGCGAGCGCCGCGAGTTGCGAGCCTTCATCCTGCACGCGCGCGCGGCCCTCGCGAATTGACGGCAACTGCAGCGGGTCACCCCCGTCAAGCACGGCCCCTACGGGCGAAAATTCGGCGGCGTGTGCATCCAGCTCCGCAACCGTCGAGTGCCCCGGCAACGAGGCGATCGAGACGCGCGGGGCAACGTTGTCGGCGGCGAGAAGCGCTTCGAGCTCGGCCTCGCGCCCTTCCGCGACCAGCACTTGGCGAAACGCACGAGTGACCCACAGCGGATGCGAGTACTCAAGCGCGAGCGCCTCCTCACCGGATCCGGCCGCCGCCAACACCCTCTCGCGCCAGGTGTCGGCGTCGGTGCGGGTAACGGTGCGCAGTACTCCGTTGACAAACCCGACAGCGGAGTTCGATCCGACCGTCTTGGCGAGCTGCACCGACTCGTCGACTGCCGCGTGTTGCGCGACGCGCATCGACAACAACTGGTGGCACGCGAGCCGAAGCACGTCGAGAATCGGCGGGTCGATCTTGGCGACGTCACGACCCGCGGCCATCGCAATGATTCGGTCGTAGTAGCCCTGCATGCGCAAGGTTCCGTACGTGAGTTCGGTCGCGAGTCCCGCATCGGCGTCGGACAGCTTTGCGCGGCCGAGACGCACGGGAAGAAGTAGGTTCGCGTACGCATCGGACTCGCGCACAGCCATGATGACATCGAGCGCAACGCGGCGTGCGGGCTGTGGCGCGCTCACGAGGTGGCCGCCGAACGCCCGCGCCACCACGACGCGGCGTCCATCGCTTTGCGACCCGCGGGATGCACGCGCACGAGCTCGATCGGCTCGGTCGCCGTACCCACGACTACTGCCCGCCCAACGAGCCGGAACTCGCCCGGCGGCAGCCGCGGAACGTCTCGTGCAATCGCGGCCTCGAGCACCTTGAGTCGCGCGCCGTCGACCGTCGTGAAGGCGCCGGGCTCGGGAGTGACTCCGCGAATGAGGTCGTGAACGGTGTGCGCAGGGGCTGTGAAGTCGATCTCTCCATCCGCGAGCGAGAGCTTGGGCGCGAGCGTGACATCGCCTCGCTGAGGTTCGGCACGCGCTGTGCCGTCGGCGAGGGCATCCACTACTCGCACGAGGAGTTCGGCGCCCGATAGCGCGAGCGAATCGAGCAGTGCGCCAGAGGTCTGGTGCGCGCCGACCGACTCGGTGACGTGGCCGTAGCTGTGCCCCGCATCGAGTTCTTCGACGAGTTGAAACACGGTCGCGCCCGTAAGATCGTCGCCCGCGATGATCGCGCGCTGCACGGGAGCGGCACCCCGCCAGCGGGGCAAGAGCGAGAAGTGAAGGTTGATCCACCCGAGGCGCGGAGTCGACAAGAGCGGTTCGCGCACGAGACCGCCATACGCAACGATGACGCCGAGGTCGGGAGCGATCGCGGTGACCTCGAGCGTTGCGTCCCCCGCGAGCCGGTTCCCTTTGATGATCGGGATGCCCAACTCCTCGGCCATGACGGCAACGGGAGTCGGCGTCAGCACGCCGCGACGACCCTGTGCAGAGTCGAGCCGCGTGATGACCGCGTCGATGCCGTGAGCGGATGCCGCAAGCGCACGCAAACTCGGAACGGCAGCCGCCGGGCTGCCCGCGAAAACTATGCGCAGAGACATGCGTCAATTCTCCCTTGCCGCGAGATTCGCCACGACCAGTGGCTAGGAGTCGAGAAACGGCTCGACGTCATCGAAGCGAACGCGCAACGTCGGGGCGGGGGCTACCGTGCTGCCCTTGCCGCGGGGTGGTCGGCGGCGGCTCGCGGCGGCCCTGATCACTTGCGCTCGAAGCCCTGCCGCGACGTCCGCTCCGACCGCGTAGTCGAACCGCACGATCGTGCGAACTGCGCCCGAACCGATGTCGACGGGCCCGAGGATGTCAGCCTCAACCGCATCAACCGCTTCGACGGCTTTTGCAACGGCGTCGACGGTTCCCGTAATCGTCGCGACTCGAACCGCCGGCGGAAACCTGAGGCGGCGTCGATCGGCGAGCTCCGACCGGGCATAGTCGGCGTGCCGCCACGTCACGAGTGTCGTTGCGAGGGCGCCCCCCACGCCCACGAGAACGCTTGGGGCGCCGCCCGCCGCTAGGGCGATCGCGTTCGACCACCACCGTAAGCAGTCCTCACCGACGCGCAAGCTTTCACGCGCGACCATACGATCTCCGTCGAGCAGAAGCACCGCGCGGTAACCGCCGTCGGCGATGGGCTCGGCGCCACGTGTCGCTATCACGAGTGCCGACTCGTTGCCCACCGTCAATAGGGGCCGCTCGCCGTCCGCGACGATCACGCGCACTCCGGGAAACGCGCGACCGAGATCCTCGGCCGTGCGCGTTGCGCCGACTCCGACGAACCTCAGCTTCGTGCCTTCGCAATGCGTGCACTTCCATGACGCCGCGATTGCCCCACACCACGAACACGCGGGCACCGAGCGAGCTGACTTCTGTGCGAGCGGTCCTTCACACACGTCGCACCGTGCGGTCTGTTGGCAATCGGCGCAGGCTAGTCGAGGTGCGTAGCCCGGTCGTGCGACCTGCACGAGCACGGGGCCGGATTCGAGGGCGGTGCGTGCGATCTTCCACGCACTCGATGGGATCCGCGCTTGCACCGCAAGCCGATCTCCACCTGCTTGCTGGGCCGTAGGAATCACCTTCGGCAATACGAGCGGCTTGGGTGAGATCGAACGCACCCACCCGACCTCGACGAGTCGCTCAACCTCGGTGCTGCGCGCGTGCCCGAGAAACATGAGTGCGCACGCCTGCTGCTCCTGGCGCAGAAGAGCGGCGTCGCGGCTGTGCACGTATGGGCTAAGAGGTTCGCTGTGCAGTGGGTCGCCGTCATCCCACACCGCGATGAGCCCGAGGTTGGATGCGGGGGCGTAAATGGCCGATCGGTTTCCGATGATCGCGAGCGGCACATCCGCAAGGCATCGCAAGAACTCTCGATACCGATCAGGGTTCGACTGCTTCGCATCGAGTCGCACTATCCGTTCGGGCGGCAGAATCGTGCGGAGTGCTGCATCGAGTTGTGCTTGATCTCGGTAGTCGGGCACGACGAGAATCGCGCTCTTTCCGCGGCCCACAACGGATGCAGCCGCGCGAGCCATGACGACGGCCCAGTTGCCCACCCAGGAGCCGTCCGCCTGCGGCACGACGCCGGGTACAGCATCCACTGCAAGGCGTTCGCCCGCCGCAATTGCCGCCTCGAGCACACCATCGCCGTACCCCGAAATCGCGGGAGCACCCTCGAACGGCTCCAGCTGGATGCTCGCGATCGCGTTTTTCTCGACGCGCACTTGGCGCGACGGAACGGCGAGCCGCACGATGTCACTCGCGGACCCTGCCGCGCGATCCGCCGCCTTGCGCGCGAGCCGCCACACCTCGGGCGTGAGTACTTTCACGCCCGAAACGATCGAGTCAAGATCACTCAACACGCCCGAGTACCCCGCGGACTCGACTATCTCAATGAGATAGCCGTCGGCAATGCGACCGGCGGAGCGGATGGGTACGCGCACGCGAACCCCCGGAACGGCTTGTTCGCGAAGTTCTTCGGGAATGCCATAGTCGAACAGCCGATCAAGCTGAGGCAGCGGCGAATCGACCAGCACCCGAGCGATGGATGCCGGTGTCATGACTAGAGGCCGCTCGCGCTTCGCAAGTCGTCGACGCGATCCGTCTTCTCCCACGTGAAGTCGGGTAACTCGCGACCGAAGTGACCGTAGGTCGCCGTTTGCGCGTAGATCGGTCGCAGCAGGTTCAAGTCCCGAATGATCGCGCCTGGACGCAGATCGAACACCTCGAGAATCGCGGTGATGATCGAATCCTCGGGCACGTGTGCGGTTCCGAAGCTCTCGACATAGAGGCCGACCGGCGACGACTTTCCGATCGCATAGGCGACCTGCACTTCGAGTCTGTCCGCGAGGCCCGCGGCGACGACGTTCTTTGCGACCCAGCGCATCGCGTAGGCGCCCGAGCGGTCGACCTTCGATGGGTCTTTGCCGCTGAACGCGCCGCCTCCGTGGCGCGCAGAGCCGCCGTAGGTGTCGACGATGATCTTGCGGCCCGTTAGGCCGGCGTCGCCTTGCGGACCACCGATCTCGAATCGACCCGTCGGATTGATGAGCAGCTTGACGCCCGAAATATCGAGCCCCGACTGTTCGAGAATCGGGTCGATCACGAGTCGCTTGACTTCGTGTTCGAGGTCGGCGTCACTCACTGTCGGGGAGTGCTGGGTTGAGAGAACGACGGTGTCGACCGTGCGTGGGATCGCGCCTTCGTAGCCGATTGTGACTTGTGTCTTGCCGTCGGGGCGCAAGAAATCGACGAGCTCTTCGTGCCGCACGTGAGCGAGTCGCTCGGCGAGCCGATGAGCGATCCAGATCGGGATCGGCATGAGCTCGGGAGTCTCAGTCGTCGCGTAACCGAACATGATCCCTTGGTCGCCGGCGCCTTGCTGGTCGAGCTCGTCGGTACTGAACCCTTTGCGAGATTCGATCGCTTTGTCGACGCCTTGACCGATGTCTGGCGATTGTTCGCCGATCGAAACCGAGACACCACACGACCGGCCATCGAACCAAACGTCGGACGACGTGTACCCGATTGCCGAAATTCTTTGGCGCACGATCGCGGGAATGTCA
>JANNCX010000206.1:0-2651 GCA_031387145.1 Salinibacterium sp. | reverse complement strand
CGCGCTGGAACGGGCCCTCGCCGCGGCGCACGAGCATGCGCGCGGGCGCGTGCTGCTGGTATTCGGCTGCGGTGGGGATCGCGATCGCGCCAAGCGTCCGCTCATGGGACGGATTGCCGCGGAGCACAGCGACCTGGCGTGGGTCACGACCGTAAATCTCACCGTTGCGTGGGTTGTAGATGTCGAAGATCATGATGAGCGTGCGCTCGGTGCGGAACGCATCGATGTAGGCCGTCGTGACATCCGGAATCAGCTGCATGTCTGATTCGTGGATCGAGGCAAAGCCACGGATCGACGAGCCATCAAACAACTGTCCGACAGAGAAGAACTCCTCGTCGACAGTGGAAGCTGGAATGTTGAAGTGCTGCTGCACACCGGGAAGGTCGGTGAAGCGGATATCAAGAAACTTAACGTCAGTGTCCTTGATGAACTTGAGCACTTCGGAAGAATCACTGAACATGTGAAGGACTCCAATGAGCTTGGTGCTGAACGGCAGCAATCGCGGCCACTCTTGAGGCTAAGGTAACGGGGTTTCGCCAGCGTCACGCGATTGTTTCGCGCATGTTACGGCGCATCGGGTTCGATAGGCTCAATGAATGCCCGCGCTAGAGTCAAATCCCGCCGACTGGCCGGGTCGTGGCCTCGGTCTTCCCGTAACGGGCGCTCGCTCGATCACGCGAATAGGTCGCAGGATGGTGGCACTCGCGATCGATTGGGCTCTAGCTGTAGCGGTGTCAATCGCGTTCTTCAACTATGAACCGCTTGCCACTCTCGCGGTCTTCGCGGTCGCGCAAGCGGTGCTTTTGCTCATCGTCAACGGCAGCGTCGGCCACCTGATTGTGCGCTCACGCGTCGTCCCAATGAAAGGTGGTTACCTCGGCGCGTGGAGGCCGCTCGTGCGCACCGTCTTGTTGTGCCTCGTGATTCCGGCCGTAATTTGGGACCGCGACCAGCGCGGCATGCACGACCGACTCGCGGGCACAATGCTCGTTCGCGTCTAGTCCCGACGCATCACGGCTTCTAGCGGGGTCGAGCCGCGCGAACCTTCATGGGGTCGATTCCCTTGGGAATCGGGAGGCCGTTCTTGCCGAGCGAGTTCAAGCGGTTCGAGACCGCGAGAATCTCTGGTTTGCGAAGCGCCGGTTTGAGCGAACGAAGCTTCGTCGGCAGCTTGTGAAGCGGAATCGAGTCGGCGTCGGGGCCAACGTAGAGAAAGCTCACGGGCACGTTGGGGAGGATTCGCGTGATGACGCGTCGCTCGTCTTCCAGCATGCGCTGTGTGCGGCTCTTGGGGCCTTCTCCGATCAGTGCAACTCCGCCGCGCCCTACAGCGCGGTAGACAGCATCCTGAGTCTTAGGGCTAACGGCGACGGGCATTTCGCTCGCCGTCCAGCCGCGGCGAAGGGAACTCTTGAGCACGGCACCGACCGCGCCGGGCTGACCCTCGATTTGCGAGTACGCAGCCTTCTCGGCGCGACGTCCGAGAACGATGAGAAAACCGAGGACTCCACCGAGCACACCCGTGATGACATAGAGCACAAATCCGAACACTTGGTCGGGTGAGAGCAAGAGCGCCAAGACGAGTCCCGCGAGCACGGGCACCAGGAACCCGAGTAGCAAGAACCATACGGCGAGCTTGTCGTACCGCATCGTCATCTTGAGAACTTGGTACATCTGCTTCAGGCGACCGGGCTCCTTGGGAGGCTTGGGCGTCGAGTTTTTGGTGCGTGCCATGGCTCTAGGATACGGCCTGAGTCGAGTGCACTTGCGCTGCCGAAGAGGCTTGCGCAAAACCGAGACTTGCGTCTGCGAGATGCTTCAATTGCTCCGGGATGTCGCGGCCCTTCGATTGCATCGAGCGAGCCCACAAGCGTCCTGCTCGGTAGCTTGAACGCACGAGTGGCCCCGCAAGAACGCCGAGAAAACCGATCGCTTCGGCTTCCTCGCTGAACGCCACGAACTCCTCGGGGCGCACCCAGCGCGCAACGGGTAGGTGGCGCGGCGTCGGGCGCAGGTATTGCGTGATCGTGATGATGTCGGTGCCAGCGTCGTGAAGATCTTGCAGCGCTTGGCTCACTTCATGGGGCTCTTCGCCCATGCCGAGGATGAGGTTTGACTTCGTGATGAGTCCCGCCGCGCGAGCTTGCGTGATGACATCGAGCGAGCGGTCGTACCTGAACGCCGGTCGAATGCGCTTGAAGATTCGGGGGACCGTCTCGACGTTGTGAGCGAAGACCTCGGGCCGTGACGAAAAGACTTCGGCGAGGAGGTCGGGATTGCCCGAGAAATCGGTCGCGAGAATCTCGACACCCGTGCCGGGGTTTTGCGCGTGGATCTGGCGAACGGTTTCCGCGTGCAGCCACGCGCCTTCGTCGGGGAGGTCGTCGCGCGCCACGCCCGTGACGGTCGCGTAGCGCAGGTTCATCTTCGTGACGGACTCGGCGACGCGGCGCGGCTCGTCTTTGTCGTAGTCGGCTGGCTTTCCCGTGTCGATTTGGCAGAAGTCGCAGCGACGAGTGCACTGACTCCCGCCGATGAGGAAGGTCGCCTCGCGGTCCTCCCAGCATTCGAAGATGTTCGGGCATCCCGCCTCTTGGCAGACCGTGTGCAAGTTCTCGTCCTTCACGAGAGCTTGCAGTTGCTGGTATTCC
>JANNCX010000183.1:0-7544 GCA_031387145.1 Salinibacterium sp. | reverse complement strand
GCGTATCGAAACCGCGGTCGCAAGGCTGGTTGAGTAGTCCGCAAGGCGGGCGTATCGAAACCCGTTCTCCACAGATCGGACCCGATACTCGCGAGCGACGTGTCCGTCTCAGATCATTGCGGCATGCGCCACGTCTACATTCTTCGATGTGCTGACAATTCCTATTACGTCGTCAGCACGCGAAGTCTTGAAAACCGACTCTGGCAGCACTCGACCGACGAGGCGTACGAGCGGGAAAAGCAGGTTCAGGGTTGGTCGCGTGCAAAGCGTGAAGCGCTTATCAACGGATCGGCGGATGCACTGCCGGGGTTGAGCCGCAAGAGATTTCAGTAGGGCGACTGCGGGTGGGTTTTGATACGCGCTCCGCGCTACTCAACCAGCCTTATGTGCAGGGTTCGATACGCGCTCCGTACCCGCCCAGCGCAGCTGGGTCGGCGCTGGCGTCGCAGAATCGCCTTGCGATTCCTTTAGCTCAAGCGCGCTACTCAACCAGCCAATAGGGCATAGGCGCGCTCGAGCCGCGCTCGCCACCACGCGGTACGTTCCGCGGAGGCCGCGTGCTCGGCGAGCAGCGTCTCGCTCGGCACGACCCGCCGCACTTCGAGCACACCGTCGACGGGCACGAGCGGGGTATCCGTCACGTCTGCGGCAAGGAGCGCCGCGGTGCCGAGGCCGCAGTCGAACTCGAGGTGGGGGATCGCGGCAGCGAGGTGCAGCCCCATGGAGATGCCGACGGATGTCTCGAGGGCGCTCGACACGACGACGGGGAGCCGGGCATCCGTCACGATGCGCAGAGCCGCCGCGATGCCACCGAGCGGCTGGGCCTTAATCACGAGAATGTCTGCCGCGCCGGCTCGCGCCACCTCAAGCGGATCGGCGGCCTTGCGCACGCTCTCGTCGGCCGCGATCGGAATACCCATGTACTTCACGCGCGTGCGCACGAGGGCGAGCTCCTCGACGGTCGCGCAGGGTTGCTCGACGTATTCGAGGTCGAACTCGGCGAGCGCGTGGATCGCGTGCTCGGCCTCGTCGACGTTCCACGCACCATTCGCGTCGATGCGGATGCGGCCCTCCGGCCCGAGGAACGTACGCGCGGCCGCGACGCGAGCGACGTCATCGGCGAGCGTCTGACCGGGCTCGGCGACCTTGATCTTGACGGTGCGGCACCCGGCAAACCGGTCGAGCACGGCGGGCACGTCGAGCGCCGACACGGCGGGCAGCGTCGCGTTCACGCGAACGCTCGATCGCAGCTGTGCGGGCGGCTCGGTCCACCCGAAATCGATCGCACCTCTCAGCCACGTGGATGCCTCGGCGTCGCCGTATTCCGCAAACGGAGAGAACTCCGTCCACCCGAACGGCCCCTCGAGTAGCACCGCTTCGCGCGCCTCAATACCGCGGAATCGTGACACGAGCGGGAGGGCCACCACGCGAGCCGAGGCGAGCAGGTCAGCGAGCGAGGGATGCATTGCACCAGTCTGGCAAGTTCGGCGTCGGTTATGGTGATTCCGTGACTATCCCCGGTCCCCTCAAGCAGGTGCCGATCAAGGTCGTCCCGATGTATATCGAGGATGCGCCCGTCGAGATCCCTGTGGAAGAGGATGCCCCGCTCCAGCCCGAGCGAGAGAAGACGCCGTTGCTCGGGGCGATCGCCATGACGGCAGCGGTGCTGACCGGTACCTTGCACGTCACGGGGGTGGCGCTCGCGTCGAACGGCGTGTATCAAACATCCACTGTGCTGGCATTCACGGCGATTGGCTTCTCGATCGTCGCGATCGTCGTCGGGGTCGTTGCCGCGATCCTCGATCGAGGTCGACGGCTCGGCGTTGTCGCCGCGATTGTGGGCCTCCTCGCCAATCCGTTCGTCGTGCTCGTGAGTCTGCGGTTCTTCAGTGCGTTCGTGGCCGTGTGACGAGCGGTCGTAGGGTGGTGACATGACTGTCGTCTCCGACCTGTTCGACCCCGAGTTGTGGCGCGAAGTCGACGGCTTCGATTCGCTCACGGATGTCACGTACCACCAAGACGTGACGGGTCGCATCGCCCGAATCGCGTTCGATCGGCCTGAGGTGCGCAACGCGTTTCGCCCTCACACGGTCGACGAGCTGTATCGCACGCTCGATGACGCGAGGCAGAATCCGCGCATCGGGGTCGTGCTTCTCACGGGAAACGGACCGAGCGCGAAAGACGGCGGCTGGGCGTTTTGCTCGGGCGGCGACCAGCGGATCCGCGGGCGCAACGGGTATGAGTATGAGGGGGGCGGGGGAGCGGGTTTCGCCTCAGGCGGGTTGAGTAGCCCGCAGGGCGTATCGAAACCAGCCGGAGCGGGAGCGGGTTTCGATACGGCTTCGCCTACTCAACCAGCAGGGGCCGCGAAACCAGCCGTCGGCCGACTCCACATTCTCGAAGTTCAGCGGCTCATCCGCTTCATGCCGAAGGTCGTTATTGCCGTGATCCCCGGGTGGGCGGCCGGTGGCGGGCACTCCCTCCACGTCGTGTGTGATTTGTCGATCGCTTCGCTCGAACACGGCCGCTTCAAGCAAACGGATGCCGACGTGGGCTCATTCGACGCGGGCTACGGCAGCGCATACTTCGCTCGCCAAGTCGGACAAAAGTTTGCGCGCGAAGTGTTCTTTCTTGCGCGCGAGTACGACGCGACGCGCGCGCTCCAAGCCGGAGCAATCAACGCCGCCGTCCCTCACGCCGAGCTCGAGAAGATCGCGTATGAGTGGGCGACCGAGATCATGGGCAAGTCGCCCACCGCGATTCGCATGCTCAAGTTCGCGTTCAACGCCGTCGATGACGGGCTTGTGGGCCAACAGGTCTTCGCGGGCGAAGCCACGAGGCTCGCGTACGCAACCGATGAAGCCGTCGAGGGTCGCGACGCGTTCCTCGAGAAGCGCGAGCCCGATTGGGCCCCGTACCCCTGGCAGTACTGACGTGCCTCGCCCCCTCGCGGTAGTTCTTGCCGAGCCGCACGCCGTGCTCGCGCAGGTGCGGGATGCCCTGTCCGGCGACGGTCCCGCGATCATGCCCCACGAGCGTCCATCGAGCGTGGCCGGGAGCCTGCCCGCCGAAGTTGAGCAGAAGGTAGCGCTCGTCGTGGAGACGAGTGGCTCAACAGCTAGGCCCAAACGCGTGCTGTTGAGCAGCGACGCGCTCTTGGCTTCGGCCGCGGCATCCGACTCCGCACTCGGCGGGCCGGGGCAATGGCTGCTCGCTTTGCCCGTCAACTACATCGCGGGACTCAATGTGCTCGTGCGATCGCTCGCCGCGCAAACCGAGCCCGTCGTCATGTCGTCGCAGAGTTTCACCGCCGAGTCGTTCATTGCCGCTGCCGCTCAGCTCGACAACCCGCGTCGGTTCGTCTCGTTCGTGCCCGCGCAGCTCGCGCGCCTTCTCGAGACGGATGCCCCGCTCGAGGCACTGCGCAGCTTCGAAGCCGTTCTTGTGGGAGGCCAGTCCGTGCCACCGTCACTCGTCGAGCGCGCGACCGATCTCGGGCTGAGGCTCACGCGAACCTACGGATCGAGCGAAACCTCGGGCGGCTGCGTATACAACGGCGTGCCCATTGGCGACACGACGGTGCGCATCGTCGACGGTCGCGTCGAGCTCTCGGGAAGCGTGCTCGCGGAGGGGTATCTCGCCGATCCGCGACGTTCCGCGTTCGCGTTCCGTGAAGAAGAGGGCACGCGCTGGTATCGCACGGACGATACGGGCGACCTTGCCGACGGCGTACTCACAATCTCGGGACGCGTCGATGACGTGATCGTCTCGGGCGGCGTGAAGGTCTCGCTCTCGCAAGTCGAGGCGGCCGTTCGCGCGCTCCCTGGGCTCAGTGAGGCCGTCGTCGTCGCGGCGCCGCATCCTGAGTGGGGCGAGGCTCCCGTCGTCGTGAGCACGACCGCCGTGCCGCTCGATGTGCTTCGGGATGCCGTGACGGCGTCACTCGGCAAAGCCGCAGCCCCCGCTCGACTCTTGCTGCTCGATGTCATGCCGCTCTTGCCGTCGGGCAAGCCCGACCGGCTCGGCATCGCGACGCTCGCGCTTCAGTAGACTTCCGTCCGTGGCATCTCCTAAGCAGCAGCGCATCGATCCCAAGTCCGTTCCCGCGCCCTCACGCAAGGCACCGCCGAAAAAGAAGAGCGGCCGCCCCGGCGGGCGCCCTCCCGGGGTCGCGGTCGTCAAGAAGGCGACGCTCGGCGACTGGATCGCAGGAGCGCGCCTCGCGACGCTTCCGCTGTCGATCTCGCCCGTCGCGCTCGGTGCGGCGGCGGCATACGTTCTGCCGCACGAGGATGCAGGTCCCGGGTGGCACTGGGCACGCGCCCTGTTGTGCCTCGCGGTCGCGGTGTTCCTGCAGATCGGCGTGAACTTCGCCAATGACTACTCGGACGGCATCCGAGGCACAGACAAGCACCGCGTCGGACCTCGCCGCCTCACGGCCTCGGGCGCTGCAAAGCCGCGCACGGTGCTCATCGTCGCGCTTGTGTTTTTCGCGCTCGCGGCCGCGGCAGGCATCACGATCGTCGTGCGCACCGAGCTGTGGTGGCTTCTCGCGGTAGGTGCCGCGTGCATTCTCGCTGCATGGTTCTACACGGGAGGCAAGCGGCCTTACGGCTACTACGGCCTCGGCGAACTCGTGGTGTTCGTGTTCTTCGGACTCGTCGCAACCGCCGGAACGACCTTCGTACTCGCGGGCACCGTGACGATCGAGAGCTGGCTCGCAGCAGTCGCGATCGGCCTCGTCGCGTGTGCGGCACTCATGGTCAACAACATTCGTGATCGCGCGGGCGACAAGCTCGCGGGCAAGCGCACCCTCGCGGTTCTCATGGGTGACCTACCGGCCCGCATTACGTACTCGGTCATGTTGCTCGCGCCGTTTGGCATTCTCGTGTTCTTCGTGTTGTTGTACCAGAACGCGTATTTCGTCTACTTCGCTCTGCTCGCCGCGGTGCCCGCCGCGATCATCACGCTCACGGCCAAGACGGCTTCCGAGCTCGTCGTTGCGCTCCGCCTCACCGCGGTGGTGTCGCTCGTGTATGGCCTCGGCCTGGCGTGGGCGATCGCGTTCTAGGGCTAGTCGACGTCTTCGACTTGAGCATCGGAGTCAGTGGATGCCCGGCCGCGACGATCCGCGAGATCTGAAGCCACGGCATCCCGCAGCTTGCCGAAGAAGATGTAGGCGACGCACAGTCCGATGACGGCGGCGAGGATCGCGGCGAGCCACCAATCGAGGCCGACGACGAGAAGCACTGCGAGTGCAATTGCGAAGACGCCGACGCGCACGAGACTGTAGAGCACCCAAGGTTTCACGTAGCCAGTGTAGGCAGTCGGGCCGAGCGGTCGCGCTCCCTTCGCGCGCATGCTGCGGACTCGCGCGGGCGCTGAAGCATGCGCGCGAGTCCACAACGTACGCGCGAGCCTAGAATTGACCCATGAGTCGACTGCTGCTGTTCGGGATCGCGGCCATCGTGCTCGACATTTTCGCCGTCATCGATCTCGTGCTCATCGAAAAGCGCCGCGTTCGCGCGTTCCCTAAGGTGTTTTGGGTCATCATCATTCTCGTCGTGCCGTTCGTCGGCGCGCTCTTGTGGTTTCTCGTCGGTCGCGATTGGGGCAGCCGCGGAGGCGAGCCTCGAGTGATTGCACCAGACGACGACCCGAGCTTCTTGCGCAACATCCGTCGCGACGAAGAGCAAGACGAGCGAATCCGCCGCCTTGAACAAGAGCTCGCCGATCTCGACGATGACCCGCCCAAAGATGACCCGCCCAAAGAGTGAGTCACCCGCCACCGCGTTTTCGGTGGCCCTTCTGAAGCAATTCGTGCAACTCGGCGTGCGAGACATCGTGCTCGGTCCTGGGTCGCGGTCGCAAGCCCTCGCGCTCGCGGCGGCAGAGTTCGAGCGCGCGGGTCTCGTGCGACTGCGCGTGCGCATCGATGAGCGAGTCGGCGGATTTCTCGCGCTCGGCATCGCGGTCGAGACATCCCGCCCCGTGCTCATCATCACGACCTCGGGAACGGCCGTCGCCAACCTGCACCCCGCTGTGCTCGAGGCGCATCACTCGGGGGTTCCGCTCATCGTTGTCACGGCCGACCGGCCCGAGCAACTTCGCGGCGTCGGCTCGAACCAGACGACCGACCAGCCCGGCATTTTCGGCACGGCGGTTCAACGCACGTGGGATGTTGGCGCGCCCGTGGGTGAACCAGGGGAGACGGATGCCGCGGCGCAACTAGCGCGCGACGCGGTCGCCTTCGGCGCCGGCCCCGTGCACCTCAACCTCGCGTTCGCGGAACCGCTTTCGTCGCCGTTCACGTTGGCGGGTTTCGAGACGGCGGTGCATCCGACCCAGCACAGCTGGGTCGGCGCTGGCGTCGCAGAATCGCAAAGCGATTCCCTGAGCTCCAGCGCGCTACTCGACCAGCCTTCGCTCGAGCTGCGCGCCCTCCCGGGCACGATCGTCGTCGCGGGCACGGGTGCGGGCGAGCGCGCGGAAGAAGTGGCGCGCGAGCTCGGTGCCCCACTCCTCGCGGAGGTCGCAAGTGGCGCGCACTTCGGTCCGCAACTCGTCGTCGCCTACCGCGAGTTGCTCGCGACGGCGAACTTCGGCGACCGCGTCTCGCGCGTGATCGTGTTTGGGCACCCCACCCTCAGCCGCGAAGTGCCCGCGCTGATTCAGCGCGCCGGGGTCGAGACTGTCGTCGTGCGGCATCCGTCTGCCGATGATTTCAACCCGGGGCGACTCGTGAAGACCTTCGCCGACGCGGTCACTGTCGTGGGCGAGCCCGACGCACGCGCGTGGGCGGGCCGCTGGGTCGCAGCGAGCCGAGCCCTCATCGAAGACCCAGACGAAGCTCCCGATGCCACGGCCGACGCCGGCGCGCACGCGAAAGCCGAGCTTGCCGCCGTGCGCGCTCCCGTCACGCGACGCACGCTCGTCGAGGCCGTCTGGCGCTCAACGTGGCCGCACGATCGACTCGTGCTCGGCGCATCCCGTCTCATTCGCGAAGCCGACAAAGTGCTCGTGGGCAAGCGGATTCCCGTGCACTCGAATCGCGGACTCGCGGGCATCGACGGCACGATCTCGACCGCGCTCGGTATCGCGCTCGCGAGCCAAGCCGAAGGCTCCGGGGGAACCACTCGAGCCCTCATCGGCGACCTCACGTTTCTGCACGACGTAGGCGCGCTGCTCTTCGGGCTCGGGGAGACGCGCCCGCGCATCCAGGTCATCGTCGGTAATGACGGCGGCGGCACGATCTTCGACGGGCTCGAAGTAGGCCAGCAGGGTGGGCCTGCGTTCGACCGCGTGTTGCTCACGCCGCAAGTGGTGTCCATCGCGAAGCTTGCCGAAGCGTACGGCTGGGAATACGTGCGCGTCGACACGAGAGGGGCGCTCGATCAAGCGCTCACGGCATCCACTGGTCCCGTCATCGTAGAAGTGCCGCTGCCGCGCGAGTAGCGTGGGCGCATGAGCCCACTTACGTCTGTCGCCGCTGATTTCGATCTCGCGAGCATTGACCCGGGATCGACCCCCGGTATGGAGTCGAA
>JANNCX010000178.1:0-3957 GCA_031387145.1 Salinibacterium sp. | reverse complement strand
GGAGCTTGCGGCTGATGCCAGACATCGATCCGTTCGGCACGTACACGAGGTAGCGACCCGGCAGCGAGACTTGCGAGGTCAGGCGAGCGCCCTTGTGGCCGACGGGGTCCTTCGTGACCTGCACGAGCACGCGATCGCCTGGCTTGAGTGCGAGCTCGATTCGACGAGCTTGGTTCTTGCCGTCGCCCTCGGCGGCTGCGGCATCCCAATCGACTTCACCGGAATAGAGCACGGCGTTGCGACCGCGACCGATGTCGACGAACGCTGCCTCCATGCTCGGGAGCACGTTCTGCACGCGACCGAGGTAGACGTTGCCGATGAGGCTCGCGTCTTGCGACTTCGCGACGTAGTGCTCGACGAGCACGCCGTCTTCGAGTACCGCGATCTGGATTCGGTCGAACTTCGATCGCACAACCATGACGCGATCGACGCTCTCACGGCGGGCGAGAAACTCGCTCTCGGTGACGACGGGACGGCGGCGACCGGCGTCCCGACCATCACGACGACGCTGCTTCTTGGCTTCGAGACGCGTTGATCCCTTGACTCGCGTCGGCTCATTGCTCAGCACGGGCTCGGGGCGCGGTTGGCGAACACGAACGACCGTGTTGGGTGCTTCGTCGCCGGGGCGAGCTTCTTCACCCGGGCGGCGGCGCGAGCGACGGCGTACCGTGCCGGGTTCGTCGGATGCTGCATCCCCCGAGTTGGCGCGGTTGCTCGAGTTCGAGGCGCGCGCGGGCAGGGGTGGCAAGTCGGGCGCTTGAAAGAGCAGCGACGTGGTCGGTCGCTTGGGAGCAGTCGAGGCGGCCTGCGTCTCGCCCTCGGGCTTCTTCGCGCGCGAGCGAGTTGCAGCCGTCTTGAGCGCTGGTTCGTCGGGCTCTTCTTTCGGCGCCTTTGCCCGAGTCGTGCCGGCAGCAGAGGAGCTCGCCGCAACGTGATCGGCGGCGCTCTTTGCGGGAGTGCGTTTGCGCGCTGGTGCCTTCACGGCCACCACCTCGGCTGGCGCCTCGACAGGGGCAGGTGCATCCACTGCAGCGCTCTTGCGTGCTCCGAAAAGCCTCGTGCGCTTCTTCGGGTTCTCTTCGTTGTCATTCACCATTGCTGGTGTACTCCTAGCCCGGGTGGGCAACCGCGCCACCCACCGGGTACTCTCTCGTGCGCTATTTGATCGACAATTCGATCAAACCGCTACTAATTCTTCAGGTCTTGCACCGGCCTCGTGGCCTGGGAGCGGTGTGCTCGCGGTGCACTTGTGTGCTGTCACCACACTGGTTGTCACTACTAATCGGAACTGGCTATCCGACTCGCGCAAGCGGACCACGTCGAGGGCCGATTGCAATTCTTGGCCCGGTTCGTCTCGACTCGAGACAGCCCGGTAAAGCTGTATTTGTAGTCGCGTTGAGCGCGGCTCAACTGACTTACTCAAATTATCGCACGCATTCCCAGATAGTCGTGATTGCGAGCGTGCAATAATCCGACCATGACTGATGCCGTGGCCACTCGCCGCCCCCTTGCTCTTGCAATTACGCTCATCGTGACTGGCGCAATCGGGTGGTATGCGGCCTTCGCGCTCACGCTCGATAAGCTCGCGGTGCTGATCGATCCGCAAGCCGTTCTCGACTGCAACATCAGCGTCATCGTGCAATGCGGAGTCAACCTCGGCTCGTGGCAAGGCGCGATCTTGGGGTTTCCGAACCCACTTATCGGCATTGCCGGATTCGTCGCGCCGATCGCTGTCGGAGTTGGTCTGCTCGCTCGCGCAACCTTCGCGCGCTGGTTTTGGATCACCTTCAACACAGGGGTAGCCGGTGCATTCGCGTTTTGCTTATGGCTCGCCTACCAAAGCATCTTCAATCTCGGCACCTTGTGCCCTTGGTGCATGCTCGTGTGGTCGATGACGATTCCGATGTTCTGGACCCTCACGCTCTACAACGCTCGCGCGGGAGTGTTCGGAGCTCGACTCGAGCGCGTCGGCTCACGCCTCTACTCGTGGGTGCCCGCCATCACTGTCGGCACCTACCTCGTGATCGCGATCGTTGCGCAAGTACGCCTCGACGTGCTCGCGACTCTCTAGTCGGTTACGAGCTAGTCGGTTATGAGAACCACAGTTCGAGTTCGCGCGCCGCGCTCTCGGGCGAGTCGCTTCCGTGCACGAGGTTTTGCTGCACCTTGAGTCCCCAATCGCGCCCGAGGTCGCCGCGAATCGTGCCGGGCGCCGCAGTCGTCGGGTCGGTCGTGCCAGCGAGGCTGCGGAATCCCTCGATCACTCGATTGCCCGCGACGCGAATCGCGACGACAGGTCCGCTCTGCATGAACTCGACGAGGGGTTCGTAGAACGGCTTGCCGAGGTGTTCCGCGTAGTGCGCCGCGAGAAGGTCGAGGTCGGCTTGGAGCATCCGGATATCCACCACCTGGTATCCCTTTGCCTCGATCCGACCGAGAATTTCGCCCGTCAGATTGCGCGCAACGCCGTCGGGCTTGATCAGTACGAGGGTTTCTTGAACGGTCATGGCGTCTCCTTTGTTGTGCCGAGATTGGCGGCGTCGATCTGTTTGCCTTTGACGAAACAGTAAATCCAGATTGCGACGAAGCCCGCCGCGACAAAATACATGACGGGAATCAGGATGCCCGTCGCAAGCAGCACGCCTTGCATGACCCACCCCAGCCACACGCCCCAGCGAAAACGCAGTGTGCGCGACGTGAGGATGAGGGCCGCGATGAGCACGGCGCCACCGATGAACGCCGGGGCGGGCTCAAGTGCCTTGAGCCCGAAAACCGTGAGCGTGACGAAAAACACGAGCGTAGCCTCGAGCACGAGCACGATGCTCAAGAGGGACTCGGTGAGGGTGCGGCGCCGCTTCACTTCCAGCGCTCCGTGGCCGCAAGCTCGATGGCCTCTCCCACGAGAGTGATCGAGCCCGTTACAACTACCCCGCGGCGGGATGATTCTGCGGCCCACTCGCGAGCATCCCGAATCGCAGCATCGAGCGTTTCGAACCTGTGCGTGATGTCGGCAGGTGTCAGTTCGGCGAGCTCATCAACGGAAACGGCGCGCTCGGAGTGAGATTGCGTGACGTGAAAGCGAGTCGCGATTGGCGTGAGCGCCTCGATGATGCCGTGCGCGTCTTTGTCTTGAAGCACTCCGAGCACGACGACGAGTTCGTCGAACGTGAAGTAGCTCGGCAGCGCGGCTGCGAGAGCGGCGGCACCGTGCGGGTTGTGAGCGGCGTCGACAAGCACGGTGGGGTCGGTGCCGATGACCTGCAGGCGCCCGGGGGACGTTGCGGTTGCGAGTCCTTCCGCGAGCACATCAGAGACGAGCCGCTGGCTGCCCGAGCCCAAGAATGACTCGACGGCGGCGATCGCGAGCGCGGCGTTTCGGCCCTGGTGGTCACCGAATAGCGGCAAGAACAGATCCCGGTAGACGCCGGCGATTCCGCGGACTGTGATGACTTGTCCCCCTACCGCGAGAGTCGAGCTCTCGAGCGCGAACGCGTCACCCTCGACCGCGAGCGTCGACTCCGTGAGCTCGGCCGCTCGCTCTAGTTCGGCGAGGGCATCCGCTATCTGGGCGGCTGACACGACGTTTGCGACGGGCTTGATGATGCCCGCTTTCGTGCGCGCGATCGCGGCGACGGTCGAGCCAAGGCGCTGCGTGTGATCGAGCGCGATGGGCGTGAACACGGCAACTTGGCCGTCGGCGACATTCGTGGAGTCCCACTCGCCGCCCATTCCGACCTCGATGACAGCAACGTCAACAGGGGCGTCAGCAAACGCCGCGAAAGCGAGCACCGTGAACGCTTCGAAGAACGTCAAGGGCTCTTGCGAGGTCGAGACGAGTTCTGCGTCGACGAGTTCGACGAACGGGCGAACGTCGGCCCAATTCTCGGCGAATGATCGGTTGGAGATGGGCACTCCATCGATCACGATGCGCTCGTTGAACCGAACGAGGTGCGGGCT
>JANNCX010000173.1:0-8479 GCA_031387145.1 Salinibacterium sp. | reverse complement strand
TCGAGGTTGCTCGCGAAGATCGCCAGAAAGTTGGCGCGTTCGAGGAGCGGCACTCGGTCGTCTTCCGCGAGTTCGAGCACGCGCTGGTTGAAGGCGAGCCAGCTCAATTCGCGGTCGAGGTAGCGGTCGGGGGGCAGCGTGCCGTCGTCGACGCTCGACGACTCGTCAAGGTCGTACTCGTCGAGCGAGTCGGTGGCGGCCTCGGTGTCGGCGAGGTTCGTGCTGTCCATCCGTTCATACTGCCACTTGCTGGCTGCAGAGTGATTAACGCTTTAGTCGTCTGGTTCGCTCGCCCAGCGGTATTGAATGTCGATCGAGTCTTCGTGAAACCCAAACTCCCGATACAACCGAAGTGCCGCGGTGTTATCGGCCTCGACGTAAAGAATTGCTTCGCGGATGCCACGCTCGGCTAGCCGAGCAAATCCGGCCGCCATGAGGCTCCGGCCGACCCCCTCGCCTTGGTGCGACGGATCGACTGCGACGACGTAGAACTCGCCCGTAGTGCCGTCGACTTTAAGCCAGCAGAAGCCGAGGAGTGTCGCGGGCTCTGTCGCGCTACGCAACAGCAGCACGTCGGCTGGGTCGAACCACGGCTCGGCCGCGAGTGCGTCGAACTGATCGTGCGTCAGACTGCCTTGCTCCGGATGCCCCGCGAATGCGCTCGCGTTGAGCTCGAGCACCTCGCCGACAACACCTGCCGCGAGCCCAGCTTCTACCCGGGCCGCAGCCTCCGCCACCTCCCCACGCTCCGCAGGCACCTCAGCCCGCAGCCGCAACAACTCGCGCACGGGCTCGAGCCCGTGGGTCGCGGCGAGCCTGCGCGCGGCGGGGTGCGCGCCGTGCGCCCACAACAGCAACTCGCCAGGGGCTGCGGTGAGCAGTTCGTTCAGCATCGCCGTGCCGTGACCTAGGCGGCGAGCATCCGGATGCACGACAAATTCAGCCTCGCGCTCCGAGACGAGCGCCGCCGCGGGCCCGAGCCAAACTAGGCGTCGGGCGCCAGTCGCGAGCTCGGCGAGACTGCCGTCGGAGAACGGGGGATGCCCATCCGCACGCACCGCGGCCTCGATGAGCGCGTGCAGTCTCGCGTCAGGAGCTGACGGGTGTGGGGAGTCGCTCATGGTCGTCGTCGTAGACGTTGAAGCGGTAGCCGACGTTGCGCACCGTGCCGATGAGTGACTCGAGATCGCCGAGCTTGGCGCGCAAGCGTCGAACGTGCACGTCGACTGTGCGCGTTCCGCCGAAGTAGTCGTAACCCCAGACTTCGCTCAGAAGTTGCTCACGAGTGAAGACGCGCGACGGGTGAGTCGCGAGGAAGCGCAGAAGTTCGAACTCTTTGTAGGTGAGGTCGAGGGGGCGGCCGTGCACTTTCGCGGAATAGCTTGCTTCATCGATGACAACCCCCGAGGCCTGGATCTTCGAACTTGAGGACTGAAGTGCTTGGCGGCCGAGGGCGAGCCGGATACGGGCATCCGCTTCGGCAGGTCCAGCGTTGCCAAGAATGACGTCGTCAACGCCCCAATCGGCTGAGACGGCGGTGAGGCCGCCTTCCGTGAGGATGAGGATGAGGGGCACGTTGACGCCCGTTGTGTTGAGTATTTTGCACAGCGACTTTGCGCTCGCGAGGTCGTGGCGTGCATCCACAAAAATAAGGTCGCACGGAGGCGCAGAAATGAGCGAAGCGGGAGACGCGGGAATCTGCTTCGTGGAGTGGCTCAGGAGCCCCAATGCGGGAAAGACTTCAGTGTCGACCGCAGAGGTAAGGATCAACAGCTGCGCCAATCGGCCTCCAAAGTGGGTGAGCACAGTCTACCGGTCGCTCTAGGATCACTACATGACTTGGCAAATGTGGAGTGTGCTTCCCGTGTGGCTGCTGACGCTCGTGGCCGTAGTCGTTGTCGGGGTCGCATCCGCGCCAGATGAACGACTTACGTGGATCGGCATCTCGCTTGCGGGAGCTGTCATTGCGACATTCGCGATTCAGTTGAGCACTGGCCGGCCCGATGGGTTCGTCAATCGCGCGATGGCGAGTATTGGGGTCTCGGTGCTCATTCTTGCCGCGGCCACTGGGGTCTTAGCTCTGCTCTAGCTCTGCTCTAGCTCTGCTCTGGCTCTGCTTTCGCCAAGCTCAACCAGCGCGCCGCGAATCCGCCACTCGGCTAAGCTGGACCTATGCTTCTCGCTCTCGAGCTTTTCTTCGTCGGCCTTCTTGCGCTCGCGAGCCTCGCGATCGCGTACGTTTCGGTCGTCGTGCTCTACAACCTGTACCGCGGCCAGCGCTAGCGTTCGAAAGTGTTCGAACTTCGGGCCGATGTGACGGCCGAGCTTGTTCCGCTCTCATGGCTCATTGGGGTCTGGGAGGGTACTGGTGTCGTGCACTATTCGGTCGGTTCCGAGACGCGCAATCTCGAGTTCGGGCAGCGCGTGAGTTTCACGCACGATGGCTTGCCGCACCTCAACTACAACTCGTACACGTGGCTGCTCGATGACGCGCAGACACCTCACGTGACCGAGACGGGCTATTGGCGATTGAGCCGACCCGCGGCCGATGGCGATCCTGGACCCGGGATGCTCGGCGGCACCGGCCCGCGTCCGTTCACCACTGCGACGGAGGTCGAAACCCTCCGCAACGCCGATGACGGTTTCGACATCGAAGTGGCGCTCGTGCATCCGAACGGCGTGAGCGAGCTCTATTTGGGGCAAGTGAAGGGTGCGCGAATCGATCTTGCGACGGATGCAGTCGTGCGCACACCGCGCGCGAAGGAGTATTCCGCCGCGACTCGGCTGTATGGACTCGTCGACGGTCACTTGTTGTGGGCGTGGGACATCGCGGCGCTCGGGCAGTCGCTCGCGTCGCACGCCTCGGGACGGTTGACTCGTGTTGATTAGCGCTGACTCGGGTTCGGGTTCGGGCTCCACCCCTGCCTCGGGCTCTGACTTTGGCGTTGGCTCGAGCGCTGGCCCCACCTCTACCCCTGCCGCCTCCTCCTCCTCCTCCTCCTTTACCGCGCGTCCCGGCGCCGTGGGCACCCCGCCGCAGCACTACGGCAACCCCCTCGGCGAGCAAAAGGCGCTCGCGGCAGGCACTGCAATCGTGGATCTCTCCGATCGCGCCGTCATCGCTGTCACTGGTCCCGATCGCCTGACATGGCTCGACTCCCTCACGTCACAATCGCTTTCGCGCTTGGAGCCCGGCGACTCCGCCGAGACTCTTCTGCTCGATCCGACGGGCCGCGTCGAGCACTCGATTCGGCTCGTCGATGACGGAGTCACGGCGTGGCTCCTCGTCGACGCCGATCGCGTCGTCGCGCTCGCGACGTGGCTCGATCGCATGCGGTTCATGCTCGAGGTGACTGTCGCCGTCACCGACGAGTACGCGACTATCGGCACGCTCGGTTCACTCGCCCTCCCCGCGGCCGCGCCCAACGGAGTTGCCCTCGTGTGGAACGACCCCTGGCCCACCGTCGCGCCGGGCGGCCACCAATACGCAGCGTCCGACCATCATCCGTCGGCCGACTGGACCTACCACGAAGTTCTCGTTGCCCGTGATGCTGTGCTCGACGGCTTCCCGGCCGCGGGAACCCTCGCTCTCGAAGCGCTCCGTATCGCGGCCTGGCGCCCGAGGCTCTCGACCGAGGTTGACGACAAGACCATCCCGCACGAGCTCGACTGGATGCGCAGCGCAGTACACCTCGCGAAGGGCTGCTACCGCGGGCAAGAGACTGTCGCGAAAGTACACAACCTCGGACATCCACCTCGGCGACTCGTAATGCTGCACCTCGATGGGTCAGACGGAGTGCTTCCCGACGCGGGTGCCGATGTGCTGCGTGGTGACGCGGTCGTGGGGCGCGTGACGTCGGTCGGACTCCATTGGCAACTTGGGCCCATCGCGCTCGCCGTCATCAAGCGAAATGTCGACCCGAGCGAAACGCTCACGGTTGCCGCAGACCCGCCGATCGCCGCCGCGCAAGAAGTGATTGTGCCGACGGATGCGGGCGCTTCCGCGAATGTGCCGCGCTTGCCTCGATTGGGAGCTGTGTCACGCTGAGTAAGCCAGCGGACGCCAGCGACTCGTCGGCCTCCGGGTCGCGAGCATCGCGCAAGCTCGAGTCGAGCGTCGGCGGCCCACCCCCGGCTTCGCCGGCACCCACGCGCAAGCCCGCGGCGGCACCCGCCGCCAAGCCCGCAGCACCCGCAGCACCCGCGGCGCCTGCGCCCAAACCCGCAGCACCCGCGGCGCCTGCGCCCAAACCCGCAGCCCCCGCCGCCAAGCCCGCAGCACCCGCGCCCAAACCCGCCGCACTCCGCCGCCTCGCTCGACGCGTATACGCGCGCGCGAGCATCACCGCGGCGCTGCGGCGAGCGGTCAGCACTGTTCCCGCCGCCGCACAGATCGCGGCCGCCGCGGCTGCGTCATACTCGATCGCGCACTTCGTGCTGGGTCACGAGCTTCCCATCGTCGCCGTCACTGCCACGATCACGACGCTCGGCATTGCGCGTGATGCGCGCCCGCGCCGCGTCTTCGACCTCGCGCTCGGCATCCTCGTGGGCATCACTCTCGCGGAAGTGCTCGTACTATTCACTGGCCGAGGCGTCTGGCAGCTCGTGGTCGTCGTCTTCGTCACGCTCCTCGTCGCGCGTGCTTTCTCCCCCAATCCGGCATTCGCGGTTGCTGCCGCGGTGCAGTCCGCGCTCGTGGTCGTGCTCGTCGACCCGACGGGTAGCCCGTTCATTCGGAGCCTCGACGGCCTCGTCGCGGGGGTCGTTGCGTTGCTTGCTACCGCGCTTATCCCGAGAGACCCGCGGCGCGCGGCGAGGCGCGATGCGCGCGCGTTCTTCTCGGTCATCGTCGAGGCGCTCGGTTCGGTCGTAGATGCGCTTCGCACGGGAGACGAGGATGCCGCGGAACTCGGCCTCGCACGCCTTCGGCGCACCGAAGAAATCCTGACCGACTGGAGGGCGTCCCTCGATAGCGCGATCGCGATCGCCGCAATCTCGCCGTGGCTTCGTCGACACGTGCCCGAGTTGCGCGTACAAGCTCGAGTGGTGCACGGGGCGGACCTAGCCGCTCGACACTTGCGATTGATCAGTCGGCGTATCGCTGCGCTCGAGCAGGATCGCGTGCCGCGGCCCGAGCTCGCCGACTTGATTGAGGAGGTGCGGTCTGCGCTGCGGATGCTCGGCACGGGTGTCGAGCACCAGAGCAAACTCGCGGACCTCCATGAGCCGCTTTCTGTATTGGCTCGGCGCTTGACGCCGCAACTCGTGATCCCGGGAGCCCCGGTGACGGAAGCCGTGATAGTTATGCTCACGCGGCCGCTCATCATGGACATCCTCACGGCGGCTGGGATGCCCGTCGAGGAAGCGCGCGCTCTGCTGCCCACGATTTAGCTGACCCGCCCCACTAACTGCGTGCCACTAACTAGGCGCCGCTAACCACGCAACACCAACTGCGTGCCAATAACCACATGCCACTAACCCTGCGCCGCTAACTACGCGCGACCAGCACTTTCGCCGGCATTGGGACTCGGCGAGCACTCCCCAGCTTCGGTGGCGGCACAAGCCAGTACTCCGCACGATCGCGCTCGATCTCCCACCCGTTGTTGTGCACGAGTAGGTGGTGGTGTCGGCAGAGCAAGATGCCGTCCTCGAGGTTGGTGTGACCAGAATCGCGCTGCCAATGGACGATGTGATGCGCCTCGGTGAAGCTCGGTGGACGATCACAGCTGGGGAAGCGGCATCCGCCGTCGCGGGCGGCAAGGCCGATGCGTTGGCGTGGGGTGAAGAGGCGTTGGTCGCGGTCGACGTTGATCACGGGTCCGTCGGAATCGAAGAGCACGGGCACTACGCCTGACTCGCACGCGTGTCGGGTTGCGGTGGCGATGGATACTGCGTCAGGTTGTCCTTCGAAGCGTGCGGCACCCGTGCCGCGTTCGAGGTCTCGGGATGTCACATGCAGCCGGACCGCGACGCGTTTCGCGCCGAGCACCGCACCTGTGTCGGCGAGGGTGGCGAGACGTACGAGGTCGATGAGTGCGTCGACTGAAATTTGGGGGATCGTGCGGGAGTCGTCGGCAAGCGTCGGGGATTGAGTTTCGTCGACAAACCGTGGCCCGCCTCGCCGGGGGGATGTTACGGCGTCGACGGCAGCAACGATGATGGCCGCCGATTCTGGGTCGAGGAGGCCGGCGATTCGAGTCATTCCGTCGGCGAGGGGGGTGAGGGTGAGGTAGCGGCGATCACGGCGTTGTTCTTCGCGTTCGGCGATGCCGGCTTCGTCGAGTTCGTCTCGAGCGCGTCGAGCGAGGGCTGCGAGGCGCTCGAGCGAGATGTTGGCCGCCGCAGTCACGAGCTCGCACGCAAACGCGAGCAAGTGCTTCTGTCGTGACGCCCTCCGTCGGGACCCCGAGCCCGCAACGGATCGCCTCGGCGGCACTAAGGCAGAGCCTGCCTGCCGCGATGGCCTGCGCGACCGACGCGAGCCACGGTGTCGAGGGTTCGAGTGTTCCTCGCGACGGGACATCGTGCTCAACCACGAGGGTTCCGACGCGCACAAGCGATCGCGCATCCGCACCACTGAAACCCGTCACGTGTTGCACTAGCGCTTCGGGCGTTCGCGCGCCTCGGCTTTGAGCGAGCCCCTCATACCCCAGCTCCCGACGCGAGCGGTGCGCGATTTCGGCAGCTACGATCGCCGCGGACGCATCGAGCACGCGCCTGTGTTGAGCGAGTCTGCGCTGCGTGCCGATGAGCTCGTCATCGCTCAACACGAGCGCGTCAGTGGGCGTGAGCGCGACCAACTCGGGCACCGGCGGTGCGAGGAGGTCGAGTGAAGGCATGCATCAATTATCGCACGAGGCTCGAAGATACGTTCGAATGGTGCCCAATCTGTGGATAGGTCGCGGGAAGGCGAGAATCGCCGCCTTGTGGAGGAGAAGAGGCGGCATAGCAGAAGAGGGCGCAAGACCAGCACAATCCCGACCCCCTAAAACACAAACCCCTCCGGCGCCACGGCCTCCCACTCGACCGTGAGCTCCCCTAACCGCCACCGTGCCTTCGAGCCGAGCACGGGCCATCCGGATTCCCGGAGCGACGCACACACCGCGACCCACCGCTGCGCGGGCGAGAACACCGCGAGCCTCGCGTGCACCGCCCACAACCGGTCGAGCGCGAGCAAGAGCGCATGAACAGACGACCCCTCAACGTTGTCGTGGATGAGCACCTTCGGCAGCCGTTCCGCGACGATCGACGGCTTCTCGAGCGAAGCCAGGTGCAGCGAAATCGTGAAGGACACGGGGCCGGCCGCCGTGACATCCACCCAGCTAGCGACTCGTCCGATCTCGTTGCACGTGCCCTCGACGAGCACCCCGCCGGGCTCGAGGCGCGAGGTCATGAGCCGCCAAGAATCCCGAACCAAGGAAACGTCGTATTGCCGCAAGACGTTGAGCGCGCGAATGATGGTGGGCGCCCGAGCGGTCGGCACCTCGAACCCGCCGACGATGAACGAGACACCGGGCCGCGACGAGAGCGAGGCGAGCGCCACGCGGGCCGGGTCGATCTCGATTCCGACGACGTGGACGAGCGGATTCACGCGCGCGAGCCGCCCGTACAAATCGAGTGTCGTCGTGGCCGATGCTCCGTACCCGAGGTCCACGACGAGGGGCTGTTCAGCGCGCCGAAAGGCCGGGAGCGCCGCAACCCACCGGTCGACCCGTCGCAGTCGATTGACACCTGTGGTGCCGCGCGTGACTTGGCCGATAGGCATCGCTATTCTCCGAGTTCTGAAACCAGTGCACTCAGCGCTGGAAAGTCCCTGCTGACCGTAACCCACAGAGCGTCGCGATCGATTCGATGGTAGTGGTGCACGATGAAGTCACGATTTCGCGCGGCCTGCGCGAATATCGGGTGCGAGAATCGTGCGCTGTCGACGATGGCCAGTTGCTTTGCGAGATCACCGACTCGGTTGCATAGCGATTCGAACGCGAGCGGCACCGCAACATCCCTGTCAAAGTCGTCGCGACCTCGAGCCACGAGCACAGTTGCAGTCGCGAGCGCATCGACCAGATCCAGAAGGAGCCGATCCGCCCGGTTCACAACGGAATCTGGTCGGCCAAGAGTGCCCGATCCCGAACTGCATCGAGCGACGCACGTGCAACAACGTCGACAGGTCGCGCGAAAAGCAGTTCCATGTCTAACTCGAATTGCGCGAGGTCGAACAGGCTCGTCTCGGGCGACGTGTCTACCAGCAAATCCAGGTCACTCTCCTCCGTATCGTCCCCTCTGGCTACCGACCCAAACACGCTGACGGCCGTGATTCCTGATGCGCCCGCCAATCTGTGGATAAGTCGCGCCCGAGCGACCACAGTGTTCAATAGATGCGGGATGCCCGTCCCGGCGGCATACCGCTCGTACGGCACCAACACGGCTTGCGGCTTACGGTGCGCTCCGATTACCACGTCGCCGAGCATCCCGTTATCCA
>JANNCX010000135.1:0-2907 GCA_031387145.1 Salinibacterium sp. | reverse complement strand
GTCGACTTGCCCGAACCGTTTGAGCCGATGACGGCAATCCGGCGCGCGGTCAGGTCGCACGATACATCGTCGAGCGCGAGGCGATCACCGAACCGAACACTCACTCGGTCGAGGCGAATCGTCGCAGTCATCGCACGACCTCGACGAGCATCGCGACGCCCATTCCGCCCCCGACAGCGGCCGTAGCGATACCGAGGGACCCGGCATCCGCTCCCCCATGAACGAGCCGGGAGAACAACCGCACGACGCTCACGGCAGCACTTGCGCCCCACGGGTGGCCGAGCGCGAGCGAGCCGCCGTCGGCGTTGACACGCGCATCCACTATTCCGTCGCCGTCAATGAGGCCGAGCCCGTCGAGACTCGCGATCGCTTGGGCCGCGAACGCTTCCACGAGTTCGATCGCGACGATGTTCTCGAGCGGATGCCCCCCGCGAGCGAGCACGGAGCGAACGGCCGAGATCGGGCCGAGGCCAGGAAGCGCGGGATCCACGCCCCTCGTCACGTGCGAAAGCACTCGGAGGCCGGGAGCCCCACCGCGGTCTCGCTCCGGGACGATCGCGACGGCCGCGGCTCCATCGTTGAAGCGCGACGAGTTGCCGGCCGTGACAGCGAAAGCCGGGTCTCCGTCACGGAGCGCCGCGAATCGCGAGGCGACTCTTGCGAAGTCTGAGGTGGGTCCGTCGTCCGTCGCCGCGCCAAAGGCCACGAGTTCACGATCGAAGCGATGCACAGCGATTGCCGAAAGCGCGAGCTCGTGACTTCGCACCGCGAATGCGTCTTGACGGTTGCGCGAGATTAAGAATTTCACAGCGATGGCCGCGGCAGCATCGACCATGTCGGGGTCGGGGAATCCTTCGGGCGCGAATCGCGCGCGGTCGTAGCTCTGGCCTTGCGAGACCCGTTGTGGCGCTGTCGAGACGCTCTCGGCGCCACCCGCGATCACGAGTCGAGACGTCCCTGCGCGAATAGCGTCGACCCCGAGTGCGATCGCCGAAAGCCCGCTACCGCACTGTCGATCGATCGTTACTCCGGGAATCTTCTGGCCGAATCCCGCCGCTAAAGCCGCGACTCGCGCCGGGTTGCCGCCCGGGCCAACACAATTGCCGAGCATTACGTCGTCGATCTCGAGTGAAGATCCCGTTGCTCGCCGAGCATCTCGTTCGACGGCTGCGAGTACAGGCCCAGCGAGCTGGTCAACGGTCAGGCCGCTGAGCGCTCGACCCCGACTCGCAATGGGACTGCGCCGCGCAGCGACGATGATCGCGCTCGATGAAGGCGTCACAGTTTCGTCAGCGCTCCTTGGTTCACGGCAACGGCGAGTGCCGCGCGATCAAGCTTGCCAGACGCCGTGCGCGGAAGTTCGGCGGACCAGTACCACGCTCGCGGCCGTTGCGGCAGCGAAAGGTGTGCCGCGGCGAATTCGCGCAGTGCTCGAACATCGGGCGTCGTGCTCTCTATTACCGCCGTCACGAGAGCTCCCATGCGCGGGTGCTCGACGCCAAGTACCGCGACATCGCGCACGTCAGGCGCCCCGCGCAATGTGTGCTCGACATCCTCGGGAATGACGGTCGCCGCCGCGGTGAGGATCGCGCCATCCGCTCTCCCGCCCAGAACGAGTGCACCCGTGCTGTCGTATGTGGCTCGGTCTCCCACTGTCGCCCACCCCGCCGCATCCACTTCGAATGGGCCGGAATCGCTCGCGAGATACCCGCTCGCGATGAAGTCGGAACGCACCCACACCGTGCCCCCTCGCACGTCGACGTCGACGCCCGGAAAGGGTCGCAACCCGTCGCCGAGGTCAACCGCTACGAAGGAGAGCTCGGCTGCTCCGTAGTAGGCGACGACGTCGATCCCCGCTCGACGGGCGCGGTCGCGGAGCGTGTGCGAGGCGCGGTCGCCACCAATGAGAGCGACTCGCACGGAGTGCGGTACTCCCGCCTCGATTGCATCGACAGCGAGGCCAAGCGCGAAGGGTGTCGAGTGCAGGATTGTCGCGTCGGCGAGGTCGCTCGCGGCGAGTGAGTGCCCAACGGGCACGCGGATGTCCGATCCTTCCGAGAGCGCGTGGACCGCCGCGAACAACGATAGTGACGACACGAGCGGTGCCGGCGCGTACACAACATCATCCGGAGTAAGGCCAAGAAGCTCGGTCACTGCGGCGTACGAACTCGACCACGACGACTCTGATCTCAACACGACGCGCGGTCGATCCGTGCTCCCCGACGTGAAGGTTGCCCACGCGGTGTCCGCGCCAAGTTCGGCTGCCGCGAGGTCGGCCTCGAGGCTCGCGGTGAGTTGGCTCGACCAACGGTCATCGCCGATAGCGGGCACTCCCCCGCGTGCGCGAATCTCGAGCGCGCGCACAAGCACTTCTGGCGCGCTCGGTGCCCGCACGAACGTCGCTCGTCGGCCCGAGATTGCGCGCCTAAGTGGGGCAACCACCGAGTCGCGGTCGCCCCACTCGATGCGCTCGAGAGCGCAGCGAATCTGAGCGGAACTACTTGCCATTCGCCTCTACTGGAGCAATCACTGAAGCCGTCTTACGACCGAAGGCCGGCGGATATGCCTTGCCGAGAGCCATGACAATGAGCACCGTGAGCACTACCTTGATGAGGTCACCGGGGACGAAGATGAGCACGTTAAGGGCCGCTTGGCCGAGCGATAGTCCGAGCACGAGCGCGAGAACGGGGATGCCGAACGCGTAGACGACGCCAATTCCGCCAGCGGCCGCACCAAGCGCGACGCGCCACCAGACGGGCTTGCCATCTCGCGGATGCGCGATGAGACCGATCACGAACGCGCCGACGATCCAACCGATCAGAAAGCCCGCGGAGGGGGAGATAAACACTCCGGGTCCACCACGGCCACCCGCGAGAAGAGGGAGACCGACGAGCACGAGGATCTCGA
>JANNCX010000132.1:0-3148 GCA_031387145.1 Salinibacterium sp. | reverse complement strand
GCGTGTCGAGCAGCGCGGGGCTACTGAGCAACCTGGGTGAGGGTGTACGGCTTGGGTTGCTGTGCGGCGTGAGGGTGCTCGGCACCCGCGTACACCTTGAGCTTCGTCAACTGGGCGCGGCCGATCGAGTTCTTGGGAAGCATGCCGCGAATGGCCTTCTCGACCGCGCGGGTCGGGTGCTTCTCGAGCAGCTCAGAATACGTCGTTGCCGTGAGGCCGCCCGGGTAACCCGAGTGGCGGTACGCCTTCTTCTGCGCGAGCTTTGCGCCCGTGAGCGCAACCTTCTCGGCGTTGATGATGATGACGAAGTCACCCATGTCCATGTGAGGAGCGAAGGTGGGCTTGTGCTTTCCGCGCAGCAGAACCGCCGCGTGGCTTGCTAGGCGACCGAGAACGATGTCGGTCGCGTCGATGATGACCCAGTCGCGCTGAACATCAGCGGGAGTAGGTGAAAATGTACGCGTCACAGTAGTGCTGCTTTCAGTTGATCGAGTGAGGTGTTCGTGAATCCCGCTCCGTGGCGAATTTCGAATCGATGACCCGAAACGCGCCCGTGGAGGGCTCATGATCGGATGCTCGGCCTTGCGGGGCAGGCACCAAGGGACAACCCTAGTTCATGCCGACGGGACGGGTCAAACTAGGCTCGGCGGGCACGCGTCTCCCCCGCGCGGAGTGCGAGGGCCGCGTCATCCGGATATCCAACCTCGACGAGCGTGAGCCCGCCGGCGGGCATGACTTTGAACTCACTCGTGCGCTGCGCTTCGTCTCGAATGCCCACGGGCCGCTCGCGTGCGAGCTTGCCTTCGCCGACCCACACGGTCGCTCCCACGAGTGCTCGCACCATGCTGTGGCAAAAGGCGTCGGCCTTGAGGTGCGCGATGAGCACGCCCGTCTCGTCGCGCCGCCACTCGAACTCTTGGAGCTCACGAATCGTTGTCGCTCGCTCGCGCGGCCGGCAATACGCGGCCCAATCGTGCAGCCCGAGCAACTCGCGCGCTGACTCGTTCATCACATCGACGTCGAGGGCCGCTGGGTACGCGATCGTGTGCCCGCGCAAGAGTGGATTGCGCACGGCGAGCGAGTCTGCGACGCGGTATTCGTATCGCCGCCATAGCGGCGAAAAGCGCGCGTCGAATCCTTCGGGCGCGATCGAGACTCTCGAAACGTAGAGGTCGCTCGACATGCCAGCGATTCCGTTGAGTCGCTTCTCGAGCGCTGCCGTTGGCTCCATCCGGATGCCCCCGCGCCGGTGAGGCGAAGCGAGATGCCCGAGCTGGGCCGATGTGAGATCAAGGTGCGCCACTTGGCCGGTAGCGTGCACTCCGGCATCCGTTCGTCCGGCAACCGTCAGCACGGGCGGCTCTCCGTGGCGGCGCAGGATTGTGGCAAGCGCTGCCTCTAATTCGCCCTGAACGGTGCGAATGCCCGGTTGCTTTGCCCACCCGGTAAAACCGCATCCGTCGTAAGCGATGTCGAGGCGCAAGCGCGTTGTCGACTCGTCACTCACGAGCCCCAAGTCTAGGCTGGAACCCTAACCGCCATGAGTCCCGCAAAGAAACCCCTCGCTGTAGCCGTCGTTCCCGCGGCGGTTTCTAGTGCGCGACTATACGGTCTCGACGGCTTGCGCGCGATCGCCGTACTCACCGTCATTGCGTATCACTTCGTGCCCTCGGGTGTGGTCGGCGGCTATATCGGCGTCGATGTGTTCTTCGTGCTCAGCGGGTTTCTCATCACAGGGCTCCTCGTGCGCGAACGCACTCTGGCGGGCACAGTCTCTCTGCCTGCGTTTTGGGCGCGACGCGTGCGGCGGCTCATCCCTGCGCTCGTTCTTGTCGTTACGACGTGTTCGGCCGCTGCATTCTTCATCGGCGGTGACGTGCTCGTTCGGCTCGGGTCTCAAGTGCTCGGGGCCGCGACCTTCAGTAGCAACTGGCTCTACATCGCTCAAGGAACGAGCTACTTCGTCGACACGACTCCACAGTTGTTTCGAAACCTGTGGTCGCTCGCGGTCGAGGAACAGTTCTATTTGCTGTGGCCGGGCCTTCTACTGCTTGTGCTGTTTTTACCCTGGCGCGCGCTGCGGATCGGAGTCGTGGGCGCACTCGGCGTGGCATCCGCCCTCGCAATGGCCTTGCTCTTCACGCCGCCCGGCGACGCGACGCGCGTGTATTTCGGAACCGACACGCACAGCTTTGGGCTCGCGCTCGGCGCGGCACTCGCGCTCGCACTCGAAGGCCGCTTCTTGGGCCTTGGCGTGCCTCGTCGGATTCTCCCGTGGCTCGGCGCGATCGCCGTCGGCGGTCTCGTTGCGCTCGCTCTATCGATGCCAGACACCGACCCGTTCGTGACGCGAGGCGGGCTCGCCCTCGTCGCGGTGCTCACGGCCGTCGCAATCGCCGGTGCAACGTCGTCGAATTCGTGGCTCGGCGCCTCGCTCGATCTGCAGCCCTTGCGCTGGATCGGCGAGCGCTCGTACGGCCTCTACTTGTGGCACTGGCCCGTGCTCATCCTGTTCGTCGCCGTCTTGCCAGCGGATGCCGCGTGGTGGCTCACTCCCGTCGCAGCGCTAGTCATCACGGCTGCCGCCGCGGCGCTCTCGTTCCACTTCGTCGAGCGGCCGATCATGACGCTCGGGTTCAAGGGTGCCGTTGCAACCCTCAGAAGGCCCATTCAGCGTGCCGTGGCCGCAAGCGCCGCGCTCGCCCTCGTCACGGCCGCAACACTCACGGGAGCCGCGATCGCGAGTGATCCCGGCAAGGGTGAAGCGCAGCTAGCGATCGAGCGTGGGGAGCAATTGCTCACCGATGACCCGCTCGCGCGCGACATCGGGTTCGGGCCGAGGCATCCCGCTCCTCTCCCGGGCGGCGAGCAAATTTACGCTATCGGCGACTCGGTCATGCTCGCCGCTTCTCCCTGGCTCCTCGCCGAGTACCCCGGCATCATCATCGATGCGAGTGTCTCGCGTTCGATGTGGGTTGGGCCCGGCCTCGTGCAGAACCTCGTCGATTCCGGACGGCTGCGCCCAGTGCTCATCGTGGGTCTCGCAACGAATGGCGACGTCGAGCTCGACGACCTTGAGGCGATCGTCGCGTCCGTCGGTCCCGAGACACTCGTTGTTGTCGTCAACGCGCAAGCTCCGAAAGACTGG
>JANNCX010000070.1:0-2279 GCA_031387145.1 Salinibacterium sp. | reverse complement strand
TCCGGAACGCGTTCCTTGAGCGCCTCGATCGAGTCTGAGTCGTCGTCCGTCTTGCGAGGAGCGTCGTAGTCGGTTGCCATACCCATCCAGTTCTGTATGCGTCGCTGCCGATGAATTTCAACGAATCGGCGGGGACAGTGTGCATCAATCCTCATCGAATAGCAAACCGCTCGGTGCAGATCGCCAATCGCCGCTCAAGACAACTTGCGGCACGCCTACGGTATTCCCCGGAAACACCTCGGTGTCGTGGCATCCTTGGGGCGAATCGTCATGGCCGGAGGGCATTGAAGAATGCAGGACTTGCGAATTATCGGAGTCGAGAATGGGGCACTCGTTGTCGCCACCGACGACGGAACGCGCTTTCGGTTGCCCATCGATGAGGCACTGCACGCGAAGCTGAGGCAAAGCATCCCCGACTCGGGGTCGACGAGAAAGCTCGCGCCAAAGGATATTCAGGCGCACATTCGATCGGGAATGTCGGCTCAAGACGTCGCCTCGATTACGGGCGTGCCGCTCGACTACATTCAGCGGTTTGAAGGCCCCGTTATTGCCGAGCGCGAGTTCGTCGTGAAATCCGCTCTCGACGTTCACGTGCACACCGCGGCCGATACCGATCCCATGCGCCAGGGAATGACCTTTGGACAAGCGATTCGAGAGCGCCTGCACGACCTGGGCGGCGCTAACGAGCGCTGGGCCAGTTGGAAAGAAACGACGAACGGCTGGATCGTCAAGCTGTCGTTCACGGCAAACCAGATCGACCACGACGCTCGGTGGCAATTCGATCCCAAGAAGCACACGCTCGCGCCCCTTAACAACGAAGCGATCACGCTGTCGCAACAAGGCGAAGCGGCCGGCTCACTGATGCCGCGCCTTCGCGCGGTGGGTGGCGACGCTCCCGCAATCGATTCGTCGCGGTTCGATAGCGGCGCGTTCGCTCTCGACGACCTGCGCGGCGACGATGTGGTCGAAAGCCCTGCCCCCGTCGCGATCGGCCGCGCGGTCGAAGACGACGAACCGGCACACGGTAACCAAACCGCCGATCTTCTCGAGGCGCTCCGTCGCCGTCGTGGCGAGCGTGAGGCCGCGAGTTTCGACGACGAAGAGTCTCGATCGGGCCACCCGTCGACGGGCTCGATTCGCATCGTCGACGTGCCCATCGACCAACTTCAGTCTCCCCAGCGCTCGACCTCACCCCAGCCTTCTGTGCGCAAGAAGGGCCGAGCCGCAATGCCGAGCTGGGATGAAATCGTCTTCGGCGCTCGCCCCGACGACGACTTGGGCTAGGCGCGCGCGAAAGCTCCAAAGCGCAGCAGCGGAACCCGCAGTTCTGCCGCGCTCCACGAACCGTGCTGTCCGATCATGGATCTACCGGATGCGCCCGCTCTACCGTCGTAGTACGCGACGTTCTTGCGCGCGGCAACGAGAAGATCACCGATTCGCGGCTCCACGAGCGGATCAACCGGGCCGAACCATCCAGCCACGATTGCCTCCGATCGAGTGACAACCCACGCTCGGTGGGATTCGGATGCGCGCCATCGGTCCGTCAGGTCTGCTCGAAGACTCGGCGACAAGTTGGGCTCGAAGTGAAGCTGGAGACACCGCGGTTCGCCCGCGACATACCGCACGCCGTCGATAAGTTCGGGCGCCGAATCGATCAGGATGTGCGAACCGCGGTCGACGTCGAGCACGCCGTGATCCGCGGTCACGAGCAAGCCCGTGCGGGGGCCGAGGCTGCGCTGCAACTCGGCTAGAGCGGAATCCGTGGACTCGAGCGCGTTCGTCCACTCGGGAGACTGCCATCCGTGTGCGTGAGCGGCCTGGTCGAGCTCGGGTACATACACATAGAGCAGTGAACCGGGCGCGCGGGCGAGAGCGGCGGCGTGCTGCATCCGCTCGGCAATCGACGCTCCCGTCACGTACCTTGCGCCGCGCAGCACTGCCTTCGTAAAGCCAGACTCGCGATAGCGCTCGGGGCCTACGACAATAGGCGATAGTCCGGCGTCGGATGCGCGCTCAAAGATCGTCGGGCGAAGCTGCCACGATGCGGGATCGAGCTGGGCATCCCACCCACTCAATTGGTTGACCATACGGCCGTGCGAGTCGAGCACGGTATAGCCGACGAGTCCGTGCTGACCGGGTGAAACGCCCGTCGTGAGCGTCGCGATCGCCGCGGCCGTCGTCGTAGGAAACCCAGACTCAATGATCGACTTCGCCGAGAGAGCCGACATCAAGGTGCGCGCGTGCCCCGCGCGAGCCTTCAGAACCTCAGCACCGAGGCC
>JANNCX010000092.1:0-2762 GCA_031387145.1 Salinibacterium sp. | reverse complement strand
GATGCTGTAGTCACGAACGAACACGGGACGCAATTGGCCGTTGAGTGTCGCCATGACCGTGCGCATGCCCTTGTCGTCGGCTTCACCGATCGCTTCGAGACCGACGAACAGGCTCACGCCCTTGCTGATCTCGATGACGTGCTCGGCCCCTTGGCGCAAACCGTAGAGGTAATCGATCGTGTCGACTTTGGACAGATCGCCGTAGGTCTCGCGACCCTGTTCGAAGATCTTGGTCGGAGCGGCAAAAAGCAACCGATTGAGGGTCGCGCGACGCTCGATCGATTCACCTTCGAGCGATGCGGCATCCTCGGCGCTAATGGGTTCGACACCGATCTTGACCGTGCGACCCTTGAGCACTTTCGATCTGAAGGGCTCGGGCCAACCGCCGGGAAGTTCTCCGAGCTCGCCGGCCATGAAGCCGATGACCGAGTCCGGGATGTCGTACTTCTCGGGATTCTGCTCGAAGTCGTCTGGATCGGCGTTCGCCGCCGCGAGTGACAGCGCGAGGTCGCCGACCACCTTTGATGACGGAGTGACCTTGGGCGGGCGGCCCAGGATGCGGTTCGCCGCTGCATACCAGTCTTCGACCTTCTCGAACTGATCGCCGAGGCCGAGTGAAATCGCTTGTTGGCGCAAGTTGGAGAGTTGACCGCCCGGGATCTCGTGGTGATAGACGCGTCCCGTTGGCCCCGGAAGTCCCGACTCGAACGGCTTATAGACGTGTCGAACGGCCTCCCAATACGGTTCGAGGTCTGAGACGGCTTGAAGCGAGAGGCCCGTGTCTCGCTCGGTGTGAGCGAGAGCCGCGACGAGAGCGGATGCCGACGGCTGGCTCGTCGTGCCTGCCATCGGAGCGCTCGCGACATCAACCGCGTCTGCTCCCGCGCGCGACGCCGCGAGCAGCGTCGCCAGTTGGCCACCTGCCGTGTCGTGAGTGTGTACGTGCACGGGAAGGTCAAAACGGGCCCGAAGTGCCGTTACAAGCTCGAATGCGGCTTCTGCACGCAAGAGTCCGGCCATGTCCTTGATCGCGACGATGTGGGCGCCCGCCTCGACCACTTGCTCGACGAGCCGCATGTAGTAGTCGAGCGTGTAGAGCGTCTCGCTCGGGTCGAGCAGATCGCCCGTGTAGCAGACGGCGACTTCGGCAACCGCGTGACCCGTCTCGAGCACCGAGTCGATCGCGGGTCGCATTTGCGAAACATCATTGAGGGCATCGAAGATTCGGAAGATGTCGACGCCGCTCGCCGCGGCTTCGCGCACAAACGCGTTGGTCACTTCTGTCGGGTAGGGCGTGTAGCCGACGGTGTTGCGGCCGCGCAAGAGCATTTGGATCGCGACGTTGGGTAGCGCGTCGCGCATTGTTGAAAGGCGCTCCCACGGGTCCTCCCCCAAGAACCGCAACGCGACGTCGTAGGTCGCCCCTCCCCACGCCTCAACCGATAGGAGCTGCGGCGTGAGTCGAGCGACGTGGGGAAGCACTGCGACGAGGTCGCGTGTGCGCACGCGCGTAGCGAGGAGCGACTGGTGCGCGTCGCGGAAGGTCGTCTCCGTGACGGCGAGGGCCGTTTGGGCGCGCAGCGCGGAAGCGAAACCTAGAGGACCGAGCTCGAGTAGCCGCTGACGAGACCCGGCGGGTGCTGCGACCTCAAGGTCGACGACCGGAAGCTTCACGCTCGGGTCGATGAGGCCGTCACCCGACCCATTGGGTTGATTCACCGTGACTTCAGCGAGCCAGTTGAGTGCCTTCGTGCCGCGGTCCTTCGATGGGCGACCACGCAAGAGCCATGGACGCTCCTCGATGAACGACGTGCTGAGTTCGCCCGCGGCAAAGTCGGGGTCGTCGAGAACCGCCTGAAGGAACGGGATGTTCGTCGTCACGCCACGCAAGCGGAACTCTGCGAGCCCCCGCTTGGCACGCCTGACGGCCGCAGCGAAGTCACGCCCGCGGCACGTCATCTTCACGAGCATCGAGTCGAAGTGCGGCGAGATTTGTGCCCCCGCCGCGACGGTGCCTCCATCGAGACGGATGCCCGCTCCGCCCGGCGAGCGGTAGGTCGTGATCTTGCCTGTGTCTGGGCGGAACCCCGACGCCGGGTCTTCCGTCGTGATGCGGCACTGGAGTGCCGCGCCGCGCAGCTGCAGATTCTCCTGCAGGAGCCCGAGTTCGGCGAGGGACTCGCCGAAGGCGATGCGCATTTGGGACTGCACGAGGTCGACGTCGGTCACTTCCTCCGTGACGGTGTGCTCGACTTGGATGCGCGGATTCATCTCGATGAAGACGTGCTCGCCCTTGCGCGCGCCCTCGGTGTCGAGCAGAAACTCGACGGTGCCGGCGTTGACGTATCCGATCGACTTTGCGAAAGCGATCGCGTCGCGATACATCGCTTGGCGAGTCTTCTCGTCGAGATTGGGGGCGGGAGCAATCTCGATGACCTTCTGGTGGCGGCGCTGTATAGAGCAATCGCGCTCAAACAAGTGGACGGTGTTGCCGTGCGCATCCGCGAGAATCTGCACTTCGATGTGACGCGGGCGCACGACGGCTTGCTCAAGAAACATCGTCGGATCGCCGAAGGCGCTGTCGGCTTCGCGCATCGCTTCTTCGAGAGCACCGCGTAGCTCGGCTTGCGTGTTGACTCGACGCATTCCGCGACCACCGCCGCCAGCGACTGCTTTCGCAAAGATCGGGAATCCGATCGCTTCCGCTCCTGCGAGCAACTCATCGATGTCCTTCGAAGCCGGCGTCGACTTGAGTACCGGAA
>JANNCX010000052.1:0-2911 GCA_031387145.1 Salinibacterium sp. | reverse complement strand
CGAACACGTTCGCGGGGGAACCGGAACGATTCGACTCAATAGCGTTCCGGCAAAGACTGACGTGACGATCACCCCGAGTTACGAGACGGGTACCTTCCGATTCACGAGCGACGTCGTGCGAAGTTACTACCTCGACTACGTCGTTACAGACGGAGACCAGACGGTCACGGGAGTAATTCGCATCGACGTCGTTTCGCCTCCCGACGCAAACTCGAAACCCATCACAATACCCAAGACCGTATTTGTGCAGTCGCTTCGGAACGAGCGGATCGATGTAGCAGGAACAGACGTCGACCCCGCGGGAGGCGTGCTACTCGTGACGGGCATCGTCAACATGCCACCGAATTCGGGGGTGCGAGCCGAAGTACTCGAGCAGCGCTTGGTTCGAGTGAGTCTTGAAGCCCCGCTCGACCTCGGCCCCGTCACATTCAACTACCGAATCAGCAACGGACTCGCTGAGGCTGAGGGTGTCATTACCGTCATTGAGATCCCGACTCCGGCGCAAGCTCAACCGCCAATCGCCGTTGAAGACGCCGTCACGGTTCGCGTCGGTGATGCAATTGACATTCCCGTGTTGCGTAACGACGAGCATCCGGATGGACTCGATCTCACGCTCGATCCGCACTTGTATCAAGAGCTTCCCGATGACTCGGGGCTGCTTTTTGCGTCGGGCCGCGTGTTGCGTTACCTCGCTCCCGACCACACAGGAAACTTCACGGCCGCGTATCAAGTGACGGGGCCTGATGGTCAAGCCGCGACCGCGATCGTTCGAATCGCCGTGCGCGAGCGGGATGTCGCGACCAACAACGCACCCGTTCCCGCGACCGTTACGGCGCGAGTGCTCGCTGGTGAGACCGTGCGCATTTCGATCCCGCTCACGGGCATTGATCCAGACGGAGACTGGGTTCAACTCCTCGGCCAAGCGACGAATCCCGAAAAGGGAGGCATAGTCTCCGCCGAGTCCGACACGATGGTGTATCAAGCGGGTGACTACTCAGCGGGAACAGACACGTTCACGTACACCGTGATTGATGCGCTTGGCGCTCGCGCAACGGGCACAGTGCGGGTCGGGATCAGTCCGCGGCTGGAGGGTGCGAGAAACCCCGTCGCGATTATCGACGAGGTCACAGTGCGACCGGGGGTTACGGTCTCGGTTCAAGTGCTCGCGAACGATTCGGACCCCGACTCGAGTCCTCTCACGATTGTGTCTGCAGTGCCCAATGACCCAATAACAACCGCCGAGATCGTAGGCGATGTCGTTCACGTGACGCCGCCGCCCGAGCCAGGCAGCTACGGCGTGATTTACGCGATCGAGAATGAAAAGGGCGGGTTCAGTCAGAACTTCATCCGCGTCATCGTGAGTGCGGACGCGCCGCTCGCGTATCCGCTTGTCGCCGACTCGATTTTGACTCTCTCTGACGTGCTCGACAGAAGCACCGTCACGGTCGACGTGCTCGCGCAAGTGTTTTTCGCCGACGGAGATCCTCGGTCTCTCGGACTTTCGGTCTATCCCGGATACGGCGACTCTGCGCGCGTGACGTCGAACAAGCAAATCGAAGTGACGGTTGGCGACGCGAGCCAAATCATTCCGTTCAAGGTCACCCACCCCGACGACGATTCGGTTTTTAGCTACGGATTCATTCGTGTGCCGGGATTCGACGACGCGTTGCCGCAGCTCGATCGGCGTGCGCCGCGATTACAGGTGAACAGCGAAGACGAACTCGTCATCGACCTCAACGACTACATCATTGCGGTCGGTGGCAAGCAAGTGCGACTGACCGACTCGAGTACCGTTTCGGCGACTCACTCCAACGGAAGCGACCTCGTTCAAGACGAGGACACGCTCGTGTTCACGTCTGCCGAGAAGTACTTTGGGCCCGCCTCGATTGCATTTGAAGTGACGGATGGCTCGTCTGCGAGTGATCCGACCGGCAGGCGCGCGATCTTGGTACTTCCGATCATCGTTTTGCCGCGCGAAAACCAGCCGCCAGCATTTGGGGGTGCGGTTATCGACTTCGAGCCAGGGCAGGAGAAGGAAATTGATCTTCTCAAGCTCACTGATTACCCGTACCCCGATGACCTTGATGAACTTGTCTACTCGATCTTGAACCCGCTGCCAGTTGGCTTCACGCACGCTCTTAATGACAACATCTTGACCCTTCGAGCCGACTCGAGCGCGGTCGACGGGACTGTGACGTCTATGTCGATTGGCGTTCGGGATGATCTTTCCGAGGGCCTCTCGGGGCGCATTTCTCTGACCATCGTGCAGTCGACAAGCCCGCTCTTGAAGCCGGCCGCGGATGTCGCGATCCTCAAGCGTGGCGAGACCGCCGTTATCGATGTGCTCGCGAACGACGAAGCAACGAACCCATTCCCGGGTGAGCCGCTCACGGTTGTCGACATTCGCGGTCTCGATGGAGGTGCGCTTCCCGCGGGCATCCAAGTCGTTCCGAGCGAAGACAAGAGCACTCTCACAGCGACGATCTCGGCGACCGCCGAGCCCGTAGACGTGACGATTCAGTATCAAGTGGCCGACGTCACGGGCGACCCGAATCGTTACGTGTGGGGTACCGTCACGATCTCGGTTCAAGACCGTCCCGACCCCGTCACAAATGTGGCGGCCGCAAGCTTTGGCGATCGCGAGGTCACAATTCAATGGAACGCGGGCGCATTCAACAACTCTCCCATCACGAACTACCGGGTAGTCACAACGACGCCCGGCGGCGGCGTCGTCGGCACGAGCAATTGCTCCGGCACGACGTGCACGATCGGAACCCCGGGCAATGGTTCGTCCAACGAAATCTTGGTGACGGTCTACGCAACCAACTCAATTGGTGACTCAGACCCAACCACAATCGGCAGCGGGGTCTGGTCTGACATCATTCCTTCGGCGCCAGGGGGCGTAAGCGCC